>JAUNNN010000074.1 GCA_030531435.1 Lachnospiraceae bacterium | reverse complement strand
AAACTAAATAAATAACGACAACATAGATAAATAGGTTACAAGATATCTTAAGTGTTGAATATGATATAAAGGAACAGAATTTCATGGTGCCATCATTAGGACTTCAGCCTATTGTTGAGAATAGCATTAAGCATGGTATACGTGGAAAAAATGCGAAATAGCCATATGTAAATTGCTAAAGTGGTCATGTATTTAGCAAATGTTAAGCTGTATGATTCTTTCATAAGGAAAGATAATACAGCTTTTTTAATGGGGCGTGTCCCAGCCCAGTTCGCGAAGCGTAGTTTTCTTTTATAACAGGAGGTATTGATATGTTGGCATTAATATTAACTTTTGCATTTATTTATTTTATTATGTGGCTTTTAGTAAAAATAATTGGTTTGGCTTTTAAGATTGCTTTATTTCCAGTAAAGCTAATTTTCAGCCTTTTATTTGCAATTATTGGTTATGTAGTATTCCCAGCACTTATTATTTTCTTCGTTTTACCACTTATTGTTGTTATAATTGGTGCTTTAATTGGTAAAGCAATATGCATATAGTTTGATGAAGAATGGACGTAGAATGAATAATTAAACCCGTGCTTTGAAAATAACATCCCCTTTTAGCTTCTTACAGTGTAAAATATTCATATATTATATGATTTAGGGAGCGTGCTATGTTAAGCATATTTCAGAAAAAGACTAACAGCGAGCTTGAAGGCTTGATTAACAGTACTAAGAGCAGTATGCAGAATAATTACAAAGATATGGCGCAGGACTACTTTAAGGATTTCTGTAAGAAATATAATGAACTTATGGAGTCGGGCATACTTAATGATAAGCAGAAGGCTTATTATTCTGTACAGCGTGATATATTAACTGAAGAGCTTAAAGGATTTACCCATAAAGATCAAAAACCATACTGGCACTGATGTTATTTTGGTCCAAAATGATGGAAATGTGCGTATTTGGACCAATTTGGGTTATAAGCGTTATTGCAAACTTTATAGTAATGCTTATAATATGCTATCTCTTTTAGGGAAATAACGAGGCGTGGGAGAACATGAGAAATAGAAAAAGAATTGCAATAGCTTCCATCTTAATAATGTTAATATTCATCTTAACTGGTTGCGATGATGATTTCTATGATGATTATGATTACTATGATAATCATGACTGCTATGACCATTGTGATGAATACGACGATTACGATTATTATGATGAGTACTATTATGATGAATGCTATGATGATGATTACGAATATGATTATGAAGGTTATGAAATAGAGATTCCAGAAAATACAAATCTTAAAGTATTCGATTATCCACTTGGCACATGCGGTGAAATGGAGGGGACAACTCTTCTTGTTTCTATATTTCTAAATGATTCTGTATCTTCGTGGGCGGGCAAAGAGTCAGTTATTGAAGATGCAATAAAGTATACAGGCATAGCAACAGACTGGATTAGTAAGTCTGCATCTTCATATGGATGCAACTGTAATTTTATCTATGACTGGAAAACGTACTCAGACCTATACTATGAAGGTAGTGTTGATGCGAATATGCTTGATACTAAAGATAATCCAGACTATGTGAATGAAACTGGCTGGAAGTTCATTGATGAGAATATAGATTCAAAGGCATTGCTTGAAAAGTATAATGCTGACAATATCGGGTATATGTTTTATTTCAACACTCCTAAAAGCAACAACCTAACATCTTGCACACGTAATTATTATGAAGACATGGTCTATCCATATGAAATGTGTTATATATACATGTTCTGTGAAGGTGAAGAAGAAGCTCCTGCAGGTATTGCGCATGAAATACTTCATACATTTGGCGCGCCTGATTTGTATTTGGCAGATACTGATGGTGAAAACTATGGGGTTTCAAAACAACTCGTTGATGAGCTTGAACGTACAAGATCAAACGATATAATGTTTACGACATACGATGCTAAAAACTATACCCCATATTACGATAAGATAACAAATGATTTTACAGAGGTAGATGCTTACTACGTAGGCATTATTGATTCCTGCGATTTTGTAAGTGAGTGGAACCTTAAGCCAAGTCAGCATAACTAATACATGATTTTGAGATGTTACTACGTTTTGATATAAGTTTAAAGCGTATGTGACATCTCTTATTTGTTTTAATAAGTAGAAAACACACTGAATATGCGATATTATAAGATACGAAGATATGTACATGGAGGTTTAATAAAATGGATAATGCTTTATTAAATTTAATTAGTAATCATGGTGATGGTTTCATCATTTGCTTTGCGGTAGTGGTATTCGTACTATTGATGGTAAATGGTGTGATTCTTTCAAATCATAAGAGCAGAATTAAAGAAAATCTTAAATTAGATAATTCTTTATATTCCATTAATTTTGATACAAAAAGTATTGAGGAACGTGAAGATGAGAAACTTGTTATTACGCCAAGTGCAATTAGAAATTTTGAGACAAAGTTCAATGAGGCTTGTTCATATCATGATATATTAGCACAGATGATTCCTCTCTTTCCATTGCTTGGTATTCTTGGTACTGTTGCAGGTCTTATGACTATGGTAGATCCTAGTGCTAAAGATAATCTCCAGAATTTATATGTAGGTATGGGTAGCGCGTTAAGCACTACATTATATGGCTTGATTGCTGCTATAGTTCTTAAATTTGCTGATGCATTATTTAACTCAAGAATCATAAATGATGTTGATGTTATGATTGATGATTTTGATAAGAAATTAGAACTGGCAAAGACATTTAAGTAGTCGTAGTAGATGCAACTGTAGGAGAGAAAAGCAACATGAGAAGAAAAAGAAAACGTAATGGAGACGTCATAATAGACTTAACTTCATTACTTGATGTAATCTTTATTGTTTTGCTAGTTGTTATTTGCTATGCAAGCAGTCTTAGCAGCAATTATTTAGAACAGGAAGATATAGCTAATAATAAAATAGAAGAAGCCGAAAATGCTAAGAATGTCTATAATGACATGAAGGCTGAAGGCGATTCCTTAGTGGATTTTGTTGGAATCATAGTGGTTCGAATTCCACCTAAGGAGAACGACTATACAAAGAGAACTATTTATGTGCTTGAAAATGGTGAGGAAGAACTTGTTAAGTATCAGCTAGAGGGTAATAACACTTCCAATCAATTCAATGAACTTAAAAGCTATATAGGTAAGTACATTGAAGAACATGATGGCAGACCTGTTATTATTTCGTTAAATGATAACGATGAAGATATTTTATATCGAGATGAGAAAACTGTGTCAAATATGATAGATGAATTAAAGCTAGAGCACAATAATATATATAGAAAATAAGGTTGTAGTATATATGGTAGCAATTATTTTAGTAATTATTGGTATTTTGTTTTCCATAGTAGGACTGATTGGGCTCTTTGCAATCGCTATTTCTCCACTTATTGATGACTGGGATGTTGTTGTTAGACGTAAAGATGACTCACTATTCTATTCGACTGCGTTTGGAAGACGTATTTTAAAACTTAGAACTAAGAAAATGGCATGGGAATGCTTTGCCGCTTTGGCCATAGGTGTTGCTTTATTTATCATGGGCATGTACTTTGGTTTTGCTGATAGGGGCAAAAATTTCTGGTTTTATAGAAAAATATTTGGCGAGGAAATAGACGTTACAAGCTGGGATAAATTAACGGACGAAGGATTCTACAAAGATCTTGACGGTTCTGAATTCAAGTGTTTCATCCTAATTAGAGGTGACAAAGTTTATTACAACGGTGCTGATGATGAAGATATTGTAGAAGATGTTAATGAACTTAGACAAAAAGTAGGACAGACGGCTCCCGAGAACACAATAGCTGTTATTGATAGTTATGCATTATCTTCTAAATATAAAGAAGTAACAGAAATGTTAGATAAATTGCCGAGGAAGTATAAAGAGGAAGTAGAATAGTGAAAAAGAAAATAAACTTACTTGTTTTGTTTATTATAACGTCTTTTGTACTTGTGGGATTTGGTGCGAATACAGTTACCTTGCTCCGTAAAAGCAAGGTGATAGATTTACAAAGAGCTATAGAATTAGCTAAGCCCGGTGGTGATGAGGGTAAGCAGGCAGACACAACAGCCATAGATAATCCTGAATCTGCAAGCATAGAGGAACAAGCAGGACTTAAAACCGTAAGAATTATAGTAAGTGGTAAAACTATAAAGATAGATGGTGCAATAGTTAATAGCCCAGATTTGGTTGAAGGCAAAATACGAGAGATATTTAAAGTCGAAAATACATATGAGTTGCTTGATGATTATGCAGAGGCACACGTATATAAAGATGTGATTCATGTTCTAGAGAAGCTAAATACGGACATTGGGTTAAAATATTCTGTGGAATAGGCGCATAAGGAACAGTGGTTTATGAGGATTATAAAGAGGATATTATTTCTTTCGCTAGTTATTAGTGTAAATATAGTCTTTTGTGGGGCTGGTTTTTTTAACAAAGCGAATATAGAAATAGATACAGATAAAAATAAAATATACAAGGTATATTCCATCGAAGATGTTCTTGCTAATCAAACTGATGACAATTTTAATCTTTGTTGTGTATCTGGTATTGTTACTGAGATTGGTAAGAATAACAAAATAATTACAATTAAAAGTGAATCATCAGATAAGGTGATATCTATTGATACAAGTTCTGTCGTCGATTTGGTCACAGACCTCAGCAAATCTGATGCTATAGTAGTTTATGGTGTTGCCGAAAAAGGAATGTTTGACAAGGAACCACATATTAATGCGGTAAACGTTTCCAAAAAAGATGCTGCTTATAGTTCTGGTGATACATATGGCTTGACGAATGGTAAGACTATTAAGAAATCAGATATGGTAGAACGTACTCTTAACGATGGTAAAGTTAAATATTATGTACCTAAATACTGGACTGGTGATAAAGTAGAAATAAATGTGCAAGATAACGATTTGGGTTATGCTGAGGGTTACCAGTATGTACTTAATAAAATCCCTGGTAGCACTGATAACGAACCAGAAAGTTTTTTTGTTTGCTATTTTAAATATGATGGTAATTTGCAAAAGAGTACATCGAGATCATCGGTTAAGCCAATTGAAAAGGCGATTGCAGAGAACATTGAAGATAAAGAGATACTTAGGTTTCCAACAAGAGAAGTAAAGAAAACATACTATGATGCAAGGTATCAATATTATCTTGGTAATTATAATGATCCAGTACAGGCTAATGATGCATACTATACAGAATATGTATTTGAACAGGACGGAGAAGATGGTCTTGTGATGTATATTTATGTATATAGTAAGCCAAAGCACATAGATGATATTATGTTTGTTACAAGATTTTTAGAAATACGATAATATATATATTTATTTTTCAGGATATCCTTACTAATCTGGTGAGGATATTTTTTTCATCATGTACAACAGTTCTGCAACACTCACTTTACTATACTGTGTCCATAAACAAAACAAACAACAAACAAACAAAAACATAAGAAACAGAAAGAGGTAAA
>JAUNNN010000002.1:107961-110663 GCA_030531435.1 Lachnospiraceae bacterium | reverse complement strand
ATATATTCTTGTATTTAGGGAGGAGCCATGTACCTGATCAGGTGCATGGCTCCTTCTCTTTCATTATTTTAAAAAGTGAAGTGGTTGCAGAAAAACATGCGTCAGTGTATGATTCTGCTAGAAGACAGGGGTATGAGGTATGGAAATATTAAAGAATAAAAAGCTAATGAAAGTTATACTAATTTTGATAATTATTATAGCTCTAGCATTAATAGGAATATTCATTTTGGAACGAATCCATGTATCCTTTCACGAGAAAGATAGAACATCATTAAAACTGGACACCATTGAGTTAGCAGATGATGGAACAGGACATGTTGTTTATGATGGCGTTAATCATGACATTATTATGAGTTTTCCTGAGACTTTAGATGGTGCACCACTTGTGTTAATGCTTCATGGATATGGCGAAAGTTCAGCCGCTTTTAGACAGAAGGTATCATTTGAACTAGATGCTAATCCATTAGGCTATGTGGTTGTATATGTTACGGGAGCTCCTAGTCCTGAAGATGCAACGTCATCTGTTGGATGGAATTCAGGTGTTGGAATATCAAGTAACAAAGACGTTGATTTTTTGTGCGCACTTGCTAATGATCTGTGTGATATCTATTCTTTGGATAGTAGTAGAGTTTTTGCTGTTGGATATAGCAATGGCGCTTTTATGTCGCACCGACTTGCAGTTGAAGCAGACGATATATTTACAGCTATTGTAAGTGTGGCAGGTATGATGCCAGAAAGTATATGGGCTAATAAACCGGAAAAGTGTAATATAGGAATACTCCAGATTACAGGCGAAAAGGATGATGTGATTCCAAAGAATTATGATGGAAGTGCTAACTTTTCTAAAGCACCAGCTATAGAAGATGTCATGAAATACTATATTGAGATGAATAGTGCATCATTATCGGATACAGTTAAAATAGGTAAGAAAGCAACATTAGAAAAATACATTTCATCTGATTTAAATAAACAGATATGGAATATATTTATTCCTGATGGACGACACTCATGGCCAGATGAATCAATTGTAGGATTTAGTACAAATCAGGTGATTTTAGAATTCCTCGAAACAGAATGATATTTTCAAAGAAATACGGACTGGACAGGTGAAATTATAAAAATAATAAGTATACAGATGCTGGAGATAATAAGCATGAAACTTAAAAACGTGCTGATTGCTGTTAATGATATGGAAAGAGCAATCAAATTCTATAAAGAAATATTTGGACTGCAGGTAATATTAGATCAGGATGGAAATGTAATTATGTCTGAAGGGCTAGTTCTGCAGGATGCAAAAATATGGAGTGGATTTCTTGATAAGAAATTAGTCCCTAAAAATAATATGACGGAGCTTTACTTTGAAGAGCCAGATATTGAAGGTTTTGTAAATAAGCTTGAAGAATCAGACTTTGAGATAGAATATGTAAATGAGTTGATGGAACATTCATGGGGACAGAAGGTTGTAAGATTTTATGACCCAGATGGAAATCTTATAGAAGTTGGTACTCCTGTTAGAACATAACTTATTTCAACTGATGCTATATAAAAATAAAAGAGCCCACACCGAGTAATCACTTCAGCATGGGCTCTCAATTAACATTACGAATTTTTACCATATTAAGTTTTTCTCCTAAATCATCGGATTAAATATTTCCTTTAGCATATAATCACCTGCTTTCAAATCTAAACTTACTTATGAGCAAATGTACCGTAATATTCTTTCAAAAATTCTCTAACTTTCATAGCTTTTACCTCCTTTAATATTTGTCCCTAATCTTAATTATCTTCTTGCAAATGTTCCGTAGTACTCTTTAAGAAATTCTTTAATCATAACCGCTACCTCCTTATGTTTTGTGAGAGATGTTTAATGAATTCAGTAGTTTTTGTTTATCTCTCTTGTTGGTATTATAATATCGCAGAGGCTTTATTATGTGAAATACATATTATAGATATTTTGTTATACCTTTTGGGTATAATAAATGCGCCTATATCATAACTATATTTTTTAGACAAAATCAAAAAAATTTTGATATAATTATGTAAATATCATTTTCAAATATTCTTTGCAAAAAGAGTTAAGCATTATGAAATCAGACAGAAAAACAATTAGTTTGTTAGTAGGTGCAGTAAATACATATTTTTCTCAAAAACTGATTATAGGGTTTGAGGATGAAGTAAAGAAGCAGGATGTAAACGCTCTTTACTTTCTTGGTGTACAAAACGAATATTTGTATGAGTCTGTCTTGAATATTAAAGGCACACAATCCTATGATTATCACTTCAATACAATATACGATTACAGTGCATTAAGTGGAACTGATGGTTTCGTAATTAATTATGGAACGATTGGTGTGTATCTAAAACATGATAATTTATTAGACTTTTTATCAAAATATGATAACAAGCCAATAGTATTAGTTACAGACAGCGTAGATAATAGTAAATATTCATCGGTTGTAGCTGATAATTATCAGGGAATGTACGATATTGTATCTCATCTGTTTGAAGAACATAATTGCAAAAAGATTCTTCATGTCTCTGGTCCAAATGGCAATATGGATTCAAAAGAACGCTTACAGGGCTATCTTGATGCCTGTAAGAATCATGGTCTGATTGTCGATGATAAAATGGTCGTTGAGGGCGACTATTCTGAATATGTATATGACCAGGTTGAAAAGCTTTTAGACGATAATAAAGATGTA
>JAUNNN010000002.1:0-107861 GCA_030531435.1 Lachnospiraceae bacterium | reverse complement strand
TAATGATGAGATGAGCTTTGCAGGCTATAAGGTGTGCAAAAAACGTGGAATTAAGGTTGGTAAAGATATTATGCTTACTGGCTTTGATGATTGCGCAATGGCAAAAGAAATGAATCCACCTCTCACAACTCTCTTACAAGATGTAATCAAAATGGCTGAGTATTCAGTTGATACATTAATAGATGTAATAGATACGGGAGCCACAAAGAATATAAGAGTACCAGTCAAAATGGTACATCGTCAGTCGTGTGGCTGTGATGGAATTGATAACACATTAGAAGATATCAAGTCTCTTGACATTGAAGAAAAACTCAAAGAAGCACAACAGAATATAAGCGCTATGAAAATAGCTAAAGTTGATGAACTTAGAAAATCATGGTTCATTCCTTTTTTGATGCGAGAATTAGACGGGCATGCTGGTCACGACAGGGAATTCTGTCAAAAAGTTGTGGAAGGCATGAAATTAAGCAATGCTGGTGATTCGTATTTGTATTTATTTGATACACCATTAGTTTGCCATGATGAGTCTGAGTGGTCACTCCCTAACGATTTAAAGCTAGCTGCATATTATAGGAATGGTGAATATTTTGCATATGAGACTTATGAAAGACCATCAGTTGAAAAAGATTCTATGATGTCTTTTATGGCTTGCGAGGAAAGAAAATCTTATTTAGTATTTTTGCTCTTTTCAGGCCCTGTGCAGTATGGACTTCTTGCTTGTGATGTTTCTTTTGATGATTTTGGATTTTATTATATGCTCAGTCTTCAGCTTGGAATTGCACTTGGTCATCACGAAGGAAGAAAACGAGAACTGGCATATCAGAACAAAATTATGAGAGATATGGAAGAACTTGTTTTAGCATCAGAATTTGATCCACTAACAGGTGTATATAACCGTAGAGGATTGTTTAAGCACGCTGAAAAATTATTTGAGAAGGTGGCAAGAGATGCAGAAACGTACGAAGATAAAGATGCTGCACCAAAACTTCACTTAATATTTGCAGATATTGACCATCTTAAACAGATTAACGATACATTTGGACATGCTGAGGGCGATTATGCAATCAATAGTTGTGCAGACGTACTACGTTCAATTCTACGTGGTGGCGATATAATTGCACGAATTGGTGGAGATGAGTTTGTATGTCTCGTTCTTGTAGGTGGAGAACAGTTTGAAAAATATTTTGGTATTCGACGTGCAAATGCCCTAGAACAGCTCAATAAAGATAAATCAAAACCATATTACGTAGAATTCTCTTATGGTATGTATAGTGATGAGATTCATAACAAAGAAGAACTAGAAAATGCTATAAATAAAGCAGATGCCAGTCTTTATGAATCCAAGTCAAAGAGACGAGATAGCGTACTTAAAGAAAACTAATATGCCTTCCATGTCTATCTTATTCCATATAGTGTGGCTTTTTGTACATGACAGAAGCCTTTGGAATGATTTCCACATTTTTTACTGATTCATCCCAGCTTTCTGGCGCTATATCTTCAATCGTAATAGAAATAGTTTCCTCTTTAGCATTCATAATTTCTTTAACATCTTCTGTTATTTTCTTTGCAAGAGCAATTTTCTGTTCTTCTGTTCTACCAGGAAAACATTTAACACTTATATGTGGCATATGGTTATTTCTCCTTTGTTTTTAGTCTATTTAGATAGTATTTCTGAAATATATTCTCTAATATCCTCAGCAAAATCATGGTTAGATGGTTTTAGAGGAATCATAAAGCTTACTCGTATCTTTAAACTCTCATTTTTCCTAATGAGATAATGTTTAAATTCTTCAATCTTAAGTTCAATCTGATTTTCTCTAGCGAAGGTTCTAAGTTTTACAAGTACCTGCATAGAGTATGTAAAATCAATAACAAACACGCCATAGAAAAATCCGATAAAAAATGAGAATGATAAATGTCCAGCAAGCCAGTATAAAGACTCAATTACTCGTGGATGAATAATAAAATAATATAAACCACTAAGTATCATCCAGAAAAATGAGAATCTTGGACATATAATTCCCTGAAGGTTTCCCCATTCATTTGAATAGTCCCAGAGCTTAATATTCATGCCTTTTATAAATATAATGCCTGCTAAATACTCCATAAGAGTAATTGCCAGCGCCATCAGTGCAAATAATAATATTTTCTGAAGTATAGAATTTTTAATAAAACCTACAGGAATCCATGAAAAGATAAATAGCGTTACTAAAGAAAATCCATAGAGCGGTATATATGGACCAATTAAAAAGCCTGGATTAATCCATTTTCTTTGAGGATTATTTGTAGAAAAAAATCTTCGGAAAAAGACTTCCAGAAGCCATCCTAATATGCTGCCTATAAAAAAGAGAAATGCAAGTACTAAAAAAGTATCCAAATTAAATCTCATGCCTAATATTATCCTTCCCCATTGTTATTTATTATTATATCATAACAAAAAGAGACAAAGCTTATTTATCCACAAAAAGATATGATATTAATAATTATTTAAAATATTATGCCGATAAATAAATAGAATGGATTATTATCACTAAAAATAGCAAATGGAATTGCGATTATATCAAGGAGGATAGTGAAATGACAGGAATTGGTGGATTAAATGCATATAAGCAGACTAATCAGTTATGGAACAAGAAGTCAGAAAATTCAGTAATTGATAACAAGTCAAATAATGTAAAAGATGCAGAGAATGTAAAAGATGCAAAAGAAAATAATATAAAAACAAATATCTGGAAAGCAGCAAATACTAATAGCTCCCTTGTTCCAACAAATAAGGATGGAATAGGCATGTCTATTGGAGACGTTAAACTATCAGATAAAGCGAAGGAATACTTTAGCAAGCTAAAATCAAAATTTGGAAACATGGAATTCATAGCCGTTAGTAAGGATATGAAGGAGCAGGTTAAATCAAATATTGCAGCATATGGCAATGCTAACAAGATGATAGTTTTAATTGATGATGCTAAACTTGAGCAAATGGCTAATGATGAATCATTTCGTAAAAAATACGAGGGAATCATTGCTATGTCCCAGAATCAGATGGCTGCTGCGAAAAATAGCTTGGCTAGCAGTGGAGCAAAAATCAAGAACTTTGGAATGTCTGTTAATTCAGATGGTTCTACCAGCTTTTTTGCTACTTTAGAAAAATCAAGCAAGGATCAGGCAAAACGTATATCCAAAAAACAGGCAGAAAAGAAAGCAGCAAAAATAAAAGAAAAGAAGCTTGCTGATAAAAAAGCTCAGAAAAAGCATCTGGAAAAGATAAAAGAAGAAAATAAAGTAGATAATAAAGATATTGAAGAAAAACCAGAATGGGAAGATAAAGATTATATAAAATTTGAAGCAAATTCCATGGAAGAGCTAGTGGATTTGATTTCAAAATATGCATATGATAATTCCCTAGAATCAAATATGACCGAAGAAGAAAAAGTTCTAGGCCAGAATTTTGATTTTAAGGGGTAATTTCTGACTATGATGTTGATGTAAAGGTTTGTGTATATTCAACGAGCGAAATGCCAGATGCAAGAACGGAATATGAAAAATATTTTTAACCTATTTCAGTCAGAGATTCATAAAATCCAGAAGCCGTATTGGTATTAGAGAGTCAGTAAAAAGAGACTGATTATAAACAAATCACAAAGGACAAATTAGTATGATAAATGAAGAACTTATTATTAAAATGACAGAGTTTAACGCTGGAGATCCAAAGAGAATTCAGCATTTTATAAAGGTATATGAATTTGCCCATGTTATTGGCGTTAATGAGCTACTAGATAGTGAGACCCTTCGTATTCTAGACATGGCATCTATTATGCATGACATTGGCATTAGACCTTCAGAGAAAAAATATGGAAAATGTGATGGAAAGCTTCAGGAACAGGAAGGCCCATTTTATGCAAGAGAAATGCTAGCGAAATTTTCAGATGTAACAGACTACGAAATAGACAGAGTTTGTTATCTGATAGCTCATCATCACACCTATGATAATGTGGATGGAATTGATTACAGAATTTTATTAGAAGCAGATTTTCTTGTAAATGCTATGGAAGACAATCTTTCAAAGGACTCAATTGTAAGTTTTAGAAATCATGTATTTGAAACTAAAACAGGGTTGCACTTGCTTAATACAATGTTTGATTTGAATAGACACTAATCATAATACTTATTACAATGGTAAAGTATTAATGTGTTGAAATTGAAGGTAATAAGGAGGTATGCAATATACAGGCAGTGTACATTCCTTTACCTAATGAATTACATTATGAATGGGTAATGAAAGCTATTATCAAAAGAATTTTCTATTATGAATGCAAATGTTTTAGGAAGAGTTCTTGATGCAGTTGGATATGTTTAAGCATGAATAAATAGTATTCATACCAACTTTAGCAATAAAACGGGCTATACCCCTTTTATTTCCTATTGAAAGTGTTATAATGATAATCGCGTCTAAAGAAGACGCGATTATTCTATTTTATCTAATTGGAGAAGAACAAATGTATATTCTTCTATTTCTGGCCTGGATAATATTTAATGGTCAGATAACATTCGAAATATGTTGGATGGGACTGATTTTCTCAGCAGTAATCTATGCGTTCTGTTGTAAGTTCCTTAACCTGTCTTTCAAAAAAGATATAAATATGTGTAAAAAGGTCGGTCAGATAATAAGATATTTGGTCGTTCTTTTAGTTGAAATATTTAAAGCAAATATTGCTTGTCTTAAGGTTGTTATCAGCTCAAAATACGAATGCGAACCAGCAATAGTTCGTTTTAAGGCAGATTTAAAGAGTGATTTTGCGGTAGTTGTTTTGGCCGATTCAATTACATTAACACCAGGAACAATTACAGTATTACATGAAGGAAACGAACTTACAGTCCATTGTCTTGATAAATCATTCGCAGAGGGACTTGATAATTCGATTTTTGTAAAGTTGCTAAAAGAGTTTGAAAAGTAATTGGTAGATTTATGAGTTTATATCAGGTTGCACAGAATTATATATTGCTTGGAGCGTTAATAGTATTTGCAATTATGCTATTTGCGTGCCTTATAAGAGCGGTAAAGGGCCCTCTTGTAGGCGACAGAATTGTTGCTATAAATATGATGGGAACAATAGTAATCGTTATGATCGCAATGCTTGCAATAATGCTTTCAGAAGGATATCTTGTCGATATTTCAATTATATATGCGATGATGAGTTTCCTTGCAGTAATAGTCCTTTCAAAGATTTATATAGGAATATATGAAGAAAAGAAATACGACAGTCATGATGAGGAGGATGTGTAATGACAGTTATTGAAATTATTCGACTCATTCTTGGATCGCTTTTTATCATATGTGGAGTGATGGTTTTCATATTTGAAATATATGGAGTATTTCACTTGAAATATGTATTAAATAGAATGCATGCTGCAGCTATGGGAGATACATTAGGTTTGTTCCTGTGTTCTGTTGGTATAATGATTTTTTCAGGATTAAACTTTACAACGTTAAAACTAATCCTTGTAGTTATGTTTTTCTGGTTTTCATCTCCAGTATCATCTCACCTTATTGCAAAGCTTGTTATGAGAACAGATGATAAGGTTGATAAGAAGTTAAGTTTTCGTGGAAATCTTAGCGAACTGGAAAAGAAACTATCACAGGATAAGGAGGCATAAATGACACTGTTTCAGATTATTTTAATGGCTTTTCTTATACTCTGTGCAGTATCAGTAAGCTTTTCTAAAAACCTGTTAAATTCACTGCTTATTTATATGTCTTTTTCACTTATTATGTCGATACTTTGGATTTGCTTAGAGTCACCTGACCTTGCAATAACAGAGGCAGCAGTTGGAGCAGGAGTTACAAGTATTCTGTTTTTCACAACACTTAGAAAGATTAAAGCTATCGACGTTGAAGAAGATACAGAAGATGATGATGTGGAGACACTTGAATGAGTAAGAAGAAACCAGATTTTGAATATGAACGTACTGGTGCATATAAGTTTTTTAAATGGCTTTCTGGAGAAGAGGATCCTTATGTTGGCAAAGTAGAAATGAAGCCACAGAGGGTTAAGAAGACTTCAAAAGAGACTATACAGGACAGAATGGCTGAAAAGCGTATGCGTCGTGATAAGGTCTATGAGGTTGAAGATAATAGAATTGTTAAAGGCTTTAACAAGTTATATTATCTTGTAGCCATTATCTTCCTTGTAGTTCTGTTTATAACATTAGTTGATACAGTTTCATTTTTGCCACCTGTTGGTCAGGCGGATAAAGCCGTTAATAACGAGGTTCCTGCAAGATACATCGAGAATGGTCTTCAGGAAACAGGTTCAGTAAATATAGTAACAGGAATGATTCTTGATTACCGTGCATTTGATACACTTGGAGAGTCTAATGTATTGTTTGTAGCAACAATCACTGTATTGATTCTTCTTCAGGCATCAAAAGGCAAAAGAGGTGCAGTAGACTATTCAATGTACTTTGAACCTCTTGATGATGCGATTCTTAGAGCATCTGCAACAATCCTTGTTCCAGTAATTGCTATTTTTGGAATATATGTTGTATTAAATGGACATCTTTCACCTGGTGGAGGTTTCTCTGGAGGTGCGATTATTGGTTCTGCGCTTATCTTATACCAGAATGCGTATGGATTTAAGAAAGCAAAGAAACTTTTCAATGAGAAAACATATAAGACTATTTCTGCTGTAGCACTTGCTACGTATTGCTGTTGTAAGATGTATTCGTTCTTTACAGGGGCAAATCATCTTGAGAGCCATATTCCTTTAGGAGTAGCAGGACATATTTTATCAAGTGGTCTTATTTTAATACTTAATATCTGTGTTGGAATGGTTGTATCCTGCACAATGTATGCTTTTTACGTAATGTTCAGAAAGGGCGATTTTTAATGGGTCCTAATTTAATTGCAAACTATGGACAGGTTGTTGCGATGATGTTATTTGTAATCGGATTTGCAAACCTGCTTCTTAATAAAAACCTGATAAAGAAAATAATTGGATTTAATATTATGGATTCCGCAGTATATCTTTTCCTTGCAGAAATGGGATATATTAAGGATCGTACTGTACCTATCGTTGTAGATGGAGTTCAGGATGTAACAGCATATATTAACCCAATTCCATCAGGACTTGTTCTTACAGGTATCGTTGTATCTGTATCAGTTTCAGCTCTTATGTTATCTCTTACAATTCGTTTATATAAGAGATACCACACCCTTAACCTTGATGAGATTTCAACACTTCTCAGGAAGGAGGAACAGTAATGTCTTTTGTTCAGAACTTTCCTTTCTTCACTATTCTTATGTGCCTTTTAGCTGGTGTAATTTGTTCTATTTTGCCTAAAAAGGGTGCAAGAATTGTAAATACAGCACTTATTATTGTTACATGCATAATGTCGTTTGTAACATTGATGTTCACAATTAAAACAGGTGAATGTTATGTGTATATGATGGGTCATTTCCCAGCACCATGGGGTAATGAAATCAGAATAGGCGTGTTAGAAGCTATTATGGCAACATTTTTTTGCTTTATCATGCTTCTTTCAATGCTTGGTGGTCGTAAGAAGCTTGATGAAGAGGTTGAGGATACAAAGCATAATCTTTATTACATTCTTGTAAACCTTTTATTAAGCTCATTACTTGCACTTGTATATACTAACGACTTGTTCACTGCATATGTATTTGTAGAAATAAATACTATAGCAGCAGCTGGTCTTATTATGATAAGACAGATTGGTCGTACTATTGAGGCAGCAGTCAGATATATGATTATGTCTCTTCTTGGATCAGGACTTCTTCTTATGGGAATATGTATGTTATATGATTTAACAGGTCATCTTCTCATGAGCAATATTAAAGACAGTATTGCAGTACTTGCAAATGATCCAAGCTACCATATGCCACTTATGGTTACAATTACTATAATGTCTGTAGGACTTTGCATTAAGAGTGCTCTTTTCCCATTCCATGCATGGCTTCCAGATGCATATGGATATTCTACTGTTTCATCAGCAGCAATTCTTTCAAGCCTTGTATCAAAGGGATATATTTTCCTTTTAATAAAAATAATATACAGAGTAATTGGATTTGAAGTTTATAAGAACAGTCATATCATGAATGTTCTCTTTGTGTTTGGTCTATGCGGAATGATATTTGGTTCTGTAAGTGCTATTAGAGAGAATGATATTAGAAGAATGATTGCTTTCTCATCAGTTGCCCAAATTGGATATATCTACATGGGTATTGGTATGGGAACTGAGATGGGAATGATTGCAGCTATATTCCATATATTTACCCATGCAGCTACAAAATCACTTCTTTTCATTGCAGGTATTGGAATTACAGATGTATCTGGATTCAATAGAAAGTTTATAGAGTTAACAGGTGCTGGCTACAGAAATAAAATTGCCGGAATTGGATTTACAGTCGGATCACTTTCTATGGTAGGTGTTCCATTGTTTTCTGGATTCATAAGCAAGCTTTTATTTGCACAGGGTGCTGTACAGCTTACAGGTAAAATGATGCCAACTCTTGTGTGTCTTGCAATAAGTACAATTCTTAATGCAATCTATTTCATGAAGACGGTAATAAGAATATATACACCTGTTCCTGATAGTAAATATGAATCAATTGGGGCTATGTCAATGAAGCTTTACACTGTTACAATGATAGGCTTCGTTGTATTAAATATTTATCTTGGTGTTAATTCAACACCTATAGTTGATTTGATTAAACAAGGACTATCTATGTTCTCGTAATAGAAGAGGTTAGTTAATGGATACAATATTAAATATCCAATTTGGTATTGATGAAATAAGCATAGTTTTCTGCGTGCTTGGTGTAATTGTATTTTTAATGGCAGGTATTTTTTCATTTGAATACATGAAACATGAGGGCCATCATTTAAGGTATACAATTTTTTACCTTATGGCATTTGCAGTATATGTTGCACTTTGCTTTGCAGGTAATCTTATTACATATTATTTGTTCTTTGAACTGCTTACTTTAACAACATTTCCACTTGTACTTCATAATGGTTCAAAGGAAGCAATAATGGCAGGCCTTAAGTATTTGTTCTACTCACTTTGTGGAGCATACATGTCATTATTTGGACTTTATTTTGTTTATAAGCATGGGGAAACACTTAGTTTTACGAAAGGTGGCGTTTTTACAGATGCTGCATTCTCAGGAAATGGCAGTTTACTCCTAATATGTGCAATGCTAATGATATTTGGCTTTGGCGTAAAGGGTGGTATGTTCCCAATGCATGCATGGCTTCCTACAGCACATCCTGTAGCTCCAGCTCCAGCATCAGCTGTATTATCAGCAGTAATTGTTAAAGCAGGAGTACTTGGAATATTACGTAGTATATACTATATATTCGGTGCTGACAGATTAAGAGGAACATGGGTTCAGAGTACATGGATTATCTTTACATTGATTACCGTATTTATGGGATCAATGCTTGCATACAGAGAAGATGTACTTAAAAAGAGATTAGCATATTCAACAGTGAGCCAGGTGTCATATATTTTATTTGGACTTGCCACAATGACTGAAGATTCATATACAGGCGGACTCATGCATGTTCTTGCCCATGGCTTTATTAAGTGTGGCTTGTTCCTTGTTGCAGGTGCAATCATTTATATGACAGGAAAGACTAAGGTATCTGAGCTTAGAGGAATTGGAAAAATGATGCCACTTACAATCTGGTGTTTCACAATTCTTTCTCTTGGGCTTATCGGTATTCCACCAACAGGCGGTTTTATTAGTAAATGGTACTTGGCAACTGGTGCATTATTTAGTGGTATTCCAGTATTTAACTGGCTTGGACCAGTTATTCTGCTCGTTTCAGCTCTTTTAACAGCAGGATATCTTCTTCCATTATCAATTAATGGACTTCTCCCAGGAGAAGATTTTGATAGTAAATCAGTGGAAAAGAGAGAACCAAATGGACTTATGCTTTTCCCTATTATGGTACTTACGATATTAACAGTACTTATGGGATTATTCCCACAGATACTTGATGTTTTAAGAGGAATGTAATGATATACGTTATTCTTTTTCCAATTTTAATAGGCATACTTGGAAGGGTTATTCCATTTAAGAAACGCTCTCATATGGAACTGTTTCTTGAAACTTTTGTAATTATTAATTCTATATTCGTATGGTATTTAATTCTTACAGGGGTAGGTAGTACCTTTATCTTGGCAAAATTCTTTGGCGGTCTTCAGATTGCATTTAAGATGGATGGCTTGAGTATGGTATTTGCAGGTCTTGTTTCTACACTCTGGCCTCTTGCAACACTATACGCCTTTGAATATATGACAAAAGAAGAGAATGAGAGAACATTCTTTATGTTCTATATCATGACATATGGTGTAACTCTTGGAATTGCCATGGCAGAAAACATTATCACAATGTATTTCTTCTATGAGCTTTTAACATTAGTAACAGTTCCTCTTGTTATGCATACACTTACAAGAGAAGCAATTCTTGCAAGCCGTAAGTACCTTTACTATTCACTTGGTGGTGCAGCTTTTGCTTTCATAGGAATGGTATTTATCATTACATACGGAACAACTCCTGATTTCACTCTTGGTGGTGTATTTAGTGAAGGCGTTTTTGCAGGAAATCAAAACTTATTCTTATTTGTATATGTTATGGCATTTATGGGATTTGGTGTTAAAGCTGCGATTTGTCCGTTTAATTCATGGCTTCCTGATGCCGGTGTTGCACCAACACCTGTAACAGCTCTTCTTCATGCTGTTGCTGTCGTTAAATCAGGTGCCTTTGCAATAATCAGACTTACATTTTACTGTTTTGGAACTAAATATTTAATTGGAACATGGGCACAAAATGTTCTTATGGTAGTAGTGATGTTTACTATTGTGTATGGATGTTCAAGAGCAGTAAAGGAGACACATATAAAGAGAAGACTTGCATATTCAACAATAAGTAATCTTTCATACATTTTATTTGGTGTAATTATCATGACTCCACTTGGTATGGTTGGAGCCCTTTGTCACCTTGTATTTCATGCTTTTATGAAAATTGCATCATTCTTCTGCGCAGGTTCAATTATGCATCAGACTGAGAAGCATTATGTACATGAGCTTGATGGACTTGGTAAGAAAATGCCAGCAGTTTTCACAATCTTTACTATTTCAGCATTAGCACTTATGGGAGTTCCTGGTCTTGCTGGATTTATTAGTAAATGGTACCTTGCTGAGGCAGCAGTTAGCTCAGGAAATACACTTGCATATTTTGGAATAGGAGCCCTTCTTATTTCAGCACTACTTACTGCAATTTATATGATGACAATTACGGTTAGAGCATTTTTCCCTGGAAAAGACTTCGATTATAGTACAGTCGAGGAATATTCAGATCCAAACTGGAAAATGATTTTACCATTATGTATATTTATTATTTTTGTTGTTATTTTCGGCGTATATTCTAAGCCGCTTGTACAGTTATTTGTAAACATATCAGAAGGTTTATTATGATGTATTACTTTTCAATTCCTTATGTTTGTGGCATGGGATTAAACTTCACACTCGATGGATTCAGAATGGTATACTGCTCTATTGCTGCATTTATGTGGCTTATGACAGCATGCTTTTCGAAGGAGTATTTTTCTCATTATACAAATAAGGCAAGATACCATATTTTTTCAATAATTACGTTTATTGCAACGGAGGGAGTTTTCCTATCTGCTGATTTTTATACAACATTTGTTTTCTTTGAAATAATGTCTTTAGCATCATATGTATGGGTCGCATACGACGAGAAGAAAGCATCAATGAGAGCAGCAGCAACTTATATGGCAGTAGCCGTTATTGGTGGACTTGTTATGCTTATGGGTGTATTCCTCTTATATAATGTTTGTGGAACATTAAGATTTGATGAGTTAAAAGATGCTTATAGTGCTATTGCCATGGCAGGCGATAAAGATTCAATTAGCAAAATGTGGGCTGCAGGCTTATGTATGTTATTTGGATTTGGGGCTAAAGCCGGTGCATTTCCACTTCATATATGGCTTCCAAAGGCGCATCCAGTTGCACCAGCTCCTGCATCTGCGCTTCTTTCTGGTATTTTAACAAAGGCTGGAATGTTTGGAATTCTTATTTTAAGTTGTTATATTTTTGCAGGAAATGGCACATGGGCTTCATTAATACTTGTAACTGGTGTTATCACAATGGCTCTTGGTGCTGTGTTGGCTCTATTCTCGATTGATTTAAAGAGAACACTTGCATGCTCATCTGTGTCACAAATTGGATTTATTTTAGTGGGTGTTGGAACGGCAGGCCTTCTTGAAGAAGAAAATGCGCTTGCAATAAGGGGTGCTTTAATGCATATGGCAAATCACTCACTAATAAAGCTTACACTCTTTATGGCAGCAGGTGCTGTATTTATGAATGTTCATAAGCTTGATCTTAATGATATTAGAGGTTTTGGAAGAGGCAAGAAGCTTCTTAATTATATTTTCCTAATGGGTGCACTAGGAATTGGTGGTATGCCTTTATTTAACGGGTACATTAGTAAAACCCTGATGCATGAGGGAATCGTTGAATATAGGGAACTTATCCATGAGGGAGAAGTGGCTGCATTATTCTCAGCTACAAATATAACAGTCATTGAATGGATTTTCCTTATAAGTGGTGGACTTACAGTTGCATATATGACAAAGCTTTATATATGTATTTTTGTTGAGAAAAATAAAGATGCAGCTATTCAGGCTAAGTATGATGCACTTAACGGAAAGTACATGACTGGACTTAGTGCATTTGCTCTTACACTATCTGCAACAGTTCTTCCAATACTTGGAATGCTTCCAGGCCAGACTCTTAGCAAAATGGCAGAACTTTCAAAGGTATTCCTTAACTCATCAGAGATGGAAGCTATTAGATGGTTCTCATTTACAAATCTAAAAGGTGCTTTAATCTCAATTAGTATTGGTGCACTTATTTATGTAATAATTGTAAGGAACTGGATGATTAAGGACGAAGAGTATCTAAATAGATGGAGCAAGCTTATTGACTTAGAAAATCTTATATACAGACCTCTTTTACTCACTGCGCTTCCATTTGTTTTTGGAATAGCTTGCAGAGTGCTTGATTCATTAGTTGATGGAATCGTTGTCTTCCTTAGAAAAACAATCTATAAAGATTCAAAGATTCCACAGGAGCTTGAAGAAGGTAATTATTTCACGCACATCATTGGTGCATTTCTAAACTGGCTTCAGGACGTTGGAAATGTTACTGTTAATAAAAAGAATATCAAATTTGAAAACTATGAACATAAGACTGCCGCAGCATTTGAGGATATATCTGAAAGTGCCGGTATCGTTAAGAGAAGTCTGTCATTTGGACTTATAATTTTCTGTATAGGTCTTCTTTTGACTATGGCTTACATTTTGTCAGCAAAGTAACCCCCGTATCCCGCAGGAGGGCATATGTATAAGAATATAATTAAGAGATTAATTGACTTTTTACTTGCAACTATTGGAATAATTGTACTTATTCCAGTATGGATTATTTTAGCAATTGCAATAAAGGTTGATGATCCAGGACCTGTACTATTTAGTCAGAAAAGATTTGCAAAAGACGGTAAGGATGGTAAGCCAAGATACTTTAAGATATATAAGTACCGTTCAATGAAAACATCTACGCCAAAGGATACGCCTACTCATATGCTTGAAAATCCAGAACAGTATATTACAAAGGTCGGTGGATTCCTTAGAAAAACAAGTCTTGATGAGTTACCGCAGATTTTTAATATTTGGATGGGGCAGATGGCAATTGTCGGTCCAAGACCTGCTCTATATAATCAGACAGACCTTTATGATGAAAGAGCAAAGTATGGTGCCAATAAGGTGGCTCCTGGATTAACAGGCTGGGCTCAGATAAATGGACGAGATGAGCTTGAAATAGAAGAAAAGGCAAAGCTTGACGGAGAATATGTTAAGAAGATGTCATTTCTCTTTGATTTAAAGTGCTTCTTTGGGACATTTATTTCTGTGGCAAAGCAGGATGGAGTAGTAGAAGGCGGAACGGGTGCATTAAAGAAGTAAGTACATGATTTATGGATTTTAATATATGAAAAATGTTTTAATAACAGGTATCACAGGGAAGAATGGACGATACTTCCTTGAGAAACTTGAAGAAAATAAGTCTTTAGTTGAAGGCTGGAAGTTTAGAGCACTTTTAAGAGAAGGTTCAGATACTACATATCTTGATAAGTGCAGCATTAATATGGAAAAATTTGTGGGAAGTATTGAAACTTACGATGAAGCAAAGAAGTTTGTTCAGGGTGGTTTTGATACTCTTCTTCATATTGCGGGTATTCAGAGATCTGTTCCTCTTGTAAAAGCAGCTATAGAATGTGGAGTAAAACGATTTATTCTTGTTCATACAACAGGTATTTATTCTAAATATAAGGATGCTGGCGAAGGATATAGACAAATAGATGCAGAAGTTACCAAGATGTGTGAAGATGCAGGAGTATCGCTTACAATATTAAGACCTACAATGATATATGGTTCTTTATCAGATGGTAATATGTCAGTGTTTATTAATATGGTTAATAAACTGAGACTTTTCCCAGTAATTAACGGTGCAAAATATGAACTTCAGCCTGTATGGTGTAAGGATTTAGGCATCGCGTTTTATGATGTACTAATGAACGAAGAGGCTACGGGTGGTAAGAATTATGTATTATCAGGAAAAGAGCCTATACTTCTTATTGACATTTTTAAAGAAATAGCACGTCAGTTAGGCGTTAAAAATACGTTTGTGTCTTGTCCGTATATTATTGCATATTTAGGCGCATGGGGCGTATTTGTGCTTACCCTTGGTAAGAAAGATTTCAGGGAGAAAGTACAGAGAATGGTAGAGCCAAGAGCATATTCTCATGATGACGCAACAAGAGATTTTTCTTATAATCCTGTATCATTTAGTGAAGGAATCAAAGACGAAATACGTATGTATATAGATGCGCATAAGTAAATCGGAGTAAATAATGAAAATATTAGTTGTATGCCAATATTATTATCCAGAAAGTTTTAAAGTTACTGACGTGTGCGAGAGTTTAGCTGCTCTTGGACATGATGTTACAGTGCTTACTGGATTACCAAATTATCCAACAGGTATTGTGCCTCTAGAATACAAGTCAGGTGCTCATAATGATGAGGTAGTAAATGGCGTACATGTTATAAGGTGCCTTGAAATTGGAAGAAAAAAGGGTGTAGTTCATTTAGCGCTTAACTACGCAAGCTTTTATTTTTCTGCTATGAGAGCAATTAAAAAAATAAAAGGTAACTTTGATGTTGTATATTCATATCAGCTTTCCCCTATTTTTATGGCATTACCAGCTAGATGGTACAAAAAACGATATAAGGTTCCAATGTTTTTATACTGCTGCGATTTATGGCCAGAATCACTTAAAATGTATATAAAGAGTGAAAGTAATCCGGCATTTAAGTGGGTTAAGCACATAAGTAAAAAAGTATATGATGCAGCAGATATGATTGCTACTCAGTCTGAAAGCTTTATATCATATCTAAAAGATGTTCATAATATCGATAGTAGTAAATTAACCTATATACCAAATTTTGCAGATGAGGAGTATTTAAGTAAGGATTTTTCGGCCGAAAACAACGGAGCAATTGATTTTGTATTTCTTGGAAATGTTGGAATTGCGCAGAATCTTACAAAGGTTATTGATGCATTTAAGGCCGCTTGTAATGAGGTTGATATGAAACTTCATATTGTTGGTGGAGGAGCCCTAGTAGATGACTTAAAAAAGCAGGCAAAAGAGCTTTTGATTGATGATAAGGTTATTTTTTATGGGCAGAAGCCTGTAGAAGAAATGCCTATTTATTATAAGCTTGCTGATGCCTGTATAGTGTCACTTAAATCAGATAATGCTACAGGATTAACACTTCCAGCTAAGGTTCAAGGATATATGGCAGCAGGAAAGCCTATTATTGGTATGATTACAGGCTCTGCTAATGAAACAATAAAGGCAGCTGAGTGCGGTATATGCGTTGAAGCTGAAGATGTTGATGGATTAAAAGATGCATTTATTAAGTTTGCATCTCTTTCAGAAGAAGATAGACTTCGTTATGGGGCGTCTGGAAGAGAATACTTTATTAAACATTTTAGAAAAGATATTCATATTAGCCGAATAAATGAAGAGCTTAAGAAACTAATCAAGGAATAAATAATGAGAATAGTAGTTATAAATACAGCTGCATCTGTTTCAGGAGCAATGACTGTATTAAAAGACTTTTATAATTTTGTAAAAGAAAATGACAAGGAGAATGAGTGGATTTTTCTTGTATCAGATAAATACATTGAGGATGCAGATAATATCAAAGTGGTATTATGCCCTCAGTTTAAGAAGAACTGGATTGCAAGACTTAAGTTTGAGCTTCTTGTTGGCGGGAAGTTTGTAGAGTCATTTAAACCAGATCTTATTTTTTCTATGCAGAATACTCTTCCAAAGCATATACACACAAAATCTGCAATGTATGTTCACAATCCTATGGTGTTTCAAAATGCCAAGAAGTTTTCTCCTTTCAGAAAAGAAGAAAGAGTATATGCTATATATCAGTACTTGATTGGAAATATGATTTTATCATCAATCAGAAAAACAGATGTAGTTATTGTTCAGACAAAATGGATGGAAAAATCCGTTGCAAAGAAGGCACATATTAAGACTGATAAAATCAGAAGAATAATGCCGGACGTTAATGATTTTTCAAATTATCATGCAAATAGTGACTCACTTTTGCAAAGTGATACTAATAACAAAGTGATAAAATTCTATTTTCCTGCACAGGATATTATATATAAAAACCATTCAGCAATTATTGCGGCTGGAATGATTCTTAGAAAAAAGGGAATATTTAACTTTGAAGTGACATTTACTCCAGCTGAAGTGGATGTTATTAAGAGACTTTCAAAAACAATGTTCTATACTTTAAGCGTTTCAGATGAAAATAAAGGCTTATTTGAAGATGAGAATGCACTAGATGAGTTATTTGATAATAATATAAAGTGTCTTGGAAAGTTTTCGCATGAGAAAGTAATGGAGACATTTTGTGAATCAGCACTTATTTTCCCATCGTATATCGAAACCTTTGGATATCCACTTATTGAGGCAAGACAGGTTCGTACATTTGAACTTGTTTCAGATACAGATTTTTCTCATGAATTACTTGATGATTATAAGAATGCATATTTCTTTAACCCATTTAAACCAGAGGAACTTGCGGCGCTTATGGAGAAGGTAATAAAGGGAGAGCTTCCTCTTCATAGTGATGATGAAGAATATAGTTTAAGAACAGTAGAGAGTAATTGGAAAAAGGTAGTACAAGAGATAACAAATGTGGTATAATTTTCACAGTATGTTATTCAGGAGTTTTATGCCTAAAGATGACTAAATCAATTATTCAAAACAGACAAATTTTCGTCAGAAGACTGGCGTTAATCATATTAGATATTGCATCAATTGCACTAGCTACATATATCGGACTTATTGCCAGATTTGATTTCAGACCTGGTGATATTAGTGATAAAGCATTTTCTGAAACTGCGTGGAGATTTTTGCCATTCAGTATCGTTATTACACTTATTTTATTCTGGATATTCCACCTTTATCAAAGTTTATGGGAATACGCGGGAAGTACCGAGATAGTAAATATTATTCTTGCATGTGTACTTTCAGCAACAGTTCAGATGGTAACAGTTCATATGTTACTTCATTGGCCATACCCTAGAAGTTGTTATATTTTCTTTGGCGGATTTCTTTTGTTCTTTGTCATATGCTCAAGATTTTTCTATAGAGCATTCAGGACATTTGTTGAAAAAAGAACAGAGTCTGCAAAGTCAGTTAATGTAATGGTTATTGGTGCTGGTGAGGCAGCAAGCTCTCTTATAAGAGAGATGAAATCATCAAGCTACATTCAAAAAAATGCGCTTTGCGTGATAGATGATGATGCTAAGAAAAACGGAAATTATATTCATGGCGTAAAGGTTGTAGGAGACAGAACTACGATTCTTGAAAATGTCACAAAATATGACATTGATGAAATAATCATTGCCATGCCATCTGCAAGCAAAACAACAATAAGAGAGATTCTTGAAATTTGTAAGCAGACAAAGTGTGAACTTAAAACACTTCCAGGTATGTATCAGCTTGTTAATGGTGAAGTCAATGTTTCACAGCTTCGTAAAGTTGATGTTATTGACCTTCTTGGAAGAGAGCAGATTCAGGTAGATCTTGATTCCATCATGGGATATGTAAATGGTAAAACAATACTTGTAACAGGTGGTGGTGGATCAATTGGCTCAGAGCTTTGTAGACAGATAGCAGAGAAACAGCCAAAGCAGCTCATTATATTTGATATATACGAAAACAGCGCATATGAAATTCAGCAGGAGCTTAAGAAAAAGTACCCTGAGCTTGATTTAAAGGTGCTTATTGGTTCTGTACGAAATACAAACAGAGTAAATCAGATATTTGAAACATACAGACCTGACATTGTATATCATGCAGCAGCTCATAAGCATGTTCCTCTTATGGAGGATAGCCCAAATGAGGCTATTAAGAATAATGTACTTGGTACATGGAAGGTTGCAGAAGCAGCAGTAACATATGGAACAAGTAAGTTCGTAATGATTTCAACAGATAAGGCGGTTAATCCTACAAATATCATGGGAGCTACAAAACGAATCTGTGAAATGATTGTTCAGGCATACAATGAAAAGTCAGAGAAGACAGATTTTGTAGCAGTTAGATTCGGAAATGTACTTGGTTCAAATGGTTCAGTTATTCCACTGTTTAAAAAGCAGATTGCAGAAGGTGGACCTGTTACAGTTACTCATCCACGTATAATCAGATATTTCATGACAATTCCGGAGGCAGTATCTTTGGTACTTCAGGCAGGAGCATATGCAAAGGGTGGAGAAATATTTGTTCTTGAAATGGGTGAACCAGTTAAGATATTAGATCTTGCAAATAACCTTATAAGACTTTCAGGATATGTTCCTGGTGAAGATATAAAGATTGAATTTACAGGTCTTCGTCCTGGTGAGAAGCTTTATGAAGAAATGCTTATGGATGAAGAGGGCATGCAGGAAACTGCAAATAAGCTTATTCATATCGGAAAGCCAATTGAATTTGATAAAGATGAGTTCTTTAGCGAGTTAGAAAAGCTTAAAGAAGAATCAAGGGATGAATTATCAAATGACGAAATAAAAACATGGGTAAAGAAACTCGTGCCTACATACAAAGGAATTCAGAAGGAGAATTAAAATGTTTGAAGGAAAGACACTACTTATTACAGGTGGTACAGGATCATTCGGAAATGCTGTTTTAAAAAGATTTCTTGATACAGACATTAAGGAAATAAGAATCTTTTCAAGAGATGAGAAAAAACAGGATGACATGCGTCATTTCTACAATAATCCAAAAATAAAATATTACATCGGCGATGTAAGAAACATTCAGAGCGTAAGAGATGCAATGCATGGAGTTGATTATATTTTCCACGCTGCTGCGCTTAAGCAGGTTCCATCATGTGAATTCTTCCCAATGGAAGCAGTAAGAACAAATGTTGAAGGAACAGATAATGTATTAACTGCTGCAATTGAGGCGGGTGTAAAAAAGGTTATTTGTCTTTCTACAGATAAAGCTGCATATCCAATTAATGCCATGGGAACATCAAAGGCTATGATGGAAAAAGTATTTGTAGCAAAATCAAGAACGATTTCTCCTGATAAGACATTAATTTGTGGAACACGTTACGGCAATGTTATGTGTTCAAGAGGATCAGTTATTCCTCTTTTTATCGATCAGATTAAAGAAGGTAAGCCTCTCACAGTTACAGAACCAAAGATGACAAGATTTATTATGTCTTTGGAAGAAGCAGTTGAGCTTGTTATATTTGCCTTTGAAAATGCTAATAGCGGTGACATTATGGTACAGAAGGCTCCAGCATGTACAATTGAAGTTTTAGCTCAGGCTGTAAAAGAGCTATTTAACGCTGATAATGAGATTAAGGTTATTGGTATCAGACATGGTGAGAAGATGTATGAAACACTTCTTACTAATGAAGAATGTGCAAGAGCAATTGATATGGGTGGATTCTTCAGAGTACCTGCAGATCAGAGAGACTTAAACTACGATTTATACTTTAAACAGGGTGATACAGAGCGTACAAAGCTTACAGAGTTTAATTCAAATAATACAGAAATCCTTGATGTAGAAGGCGTTAAGAAAAAGCTTCTTGAGCTTCAGTATATTAGAGATGAACTTGAAGCATGGAATGCAAAATAAGCAGAGAAGATTATGAAAATACTTGTTACAGGAGCTAATGGCTTCGTAGGTAAAAACTTAATATGTGAGCTTAAAAATAGGGGCTTTGAAGATATATACAAGTATGACATTGATAGTAGCAAGGATGATTTAAAAAGCTATTGCAAAGACTGTGAATTTGTATTTCATCTTGCAGGTGTAAACAGACCAAAAGACGAAAAAGAGTTCATGGAAGGCAATTTCGGCTTTACATCAGAGCTTCTTAATGAATTGAAGGCTAATAATAATAAAGCGCCTATACTTATTACTTCATCTACTCAGGCTGCTCTTGATAATCCATATGGAAAAAGCAAAAAAGCTGGTGAAGATCTAATGTTTGCATATGGTGAAGAAACAGGTGCAAAGGTTTATGTCTACAGACTTACAAATGTCTTTGGAAAGTGGTGCAGACCAAATTATAACAGTGCTGTTGCTACATTTTGTAACAATATAGCAAATAATCTTGAAATAAAGGTTAATGATCCAAGTGTCATCATGAAGCTTATTTATATAGATGATGTGGTTGATGAATTTATTAATGCACTTAATGATAAAGCAAATATTGTAGGTGGTTTTGGAACAGTACCTGTTGAGCATACTATTGAGCTTGGAAAAATCGCAGAATTGATTTATTCCTTCAAAGAAAGCAGAGAGAATTTATCACTTCCTAATATTTCAAATGAATTTGAAAAGAAGCTATACAGCACATATTTAAGTTATCTTCCAAAAGATGGTTTTGCTTATAGCTTAAATAAAAAATCAGATGACAGGGGTTCATTTACAGAGTTTATACGTACAGCGGACAGAGGCCAGGTTTCAGTTAATGTAGCGCATCCTGGTATAACAAAAGGAAATCACTGGCATCATACAAAAAATGAAAAGTTCTTAGTTGTTAGTGGAAAAGGACTTATCCAGTTTAGGAAGGTTGGAGAGACAGAAGTAATAGACTACCATGTTACTGGCGAGGAAATGAAGGTAATCGATATTCCATGCGGATATGTTCACAATATTATAAATGAAGGAGACGAAGATTTGGTTACTGTTATGTGGGCCAATGAAGCGTTTAACCCAGATAAACCTGATACATATTTTGAAAAGGTGTAAAGGAGTTTTAAGTGAGAAAACTAAAAGTAATGACAATAATTGGTACAAGACCAGAAATCATAAGACTTTCTGCTGTTATAAAATGTGCAGATAAGTACTTTGATCACATCCTTGTACATACAGGTCAGAATTATGACTATACATTAAATCAGATTTTCTTTGAAGATTTGCAGTTAAGAGAGCCTGATTACTATCTTGAAAGCGTAGGTAAAGATCTTGGAGAGACAATGGGTAATATTATTTCCAAATCTTACTCACTTATGCAAAGTGTTAAGCCTGATGCAGTATTATTGTTAGGAGATACAAACTCTGCTTTATCAGCAATCTCTGCAAAACGTTTGAAGATACCTATTTTCCATATGGAAGCAGGTAACAGATGCTGGGACTGGAACGTATCAGAGATGATTAACAGAAAGATTGTTGATCACATTTCAGATATCAACCTTCCATATACAGAGCATTCAAGAAGATATCTTATATCAGAAGGTATTGATGGTAAGACAATATTTGTTACTGGATCACCAATGAGAGAAGTTCTTCGCGACCATATGGAGAATATTGAAAAATCGGATGTACTTGAAAGACTAGGACTTAAAGAAAGAGGATACATACTTGTATCTGCTCATAGAGAAGAAAACATTGATATTGAAGATAACTTCATGGATCTTATGAACTCAATCAATAATATTGCTGAGAAGTATAAGATGCCAGTTATTTATTCAACTCATCCACGTTCAAAGAAGTTTATCGAACAGAGAAATTTCAAGTTTAACTCATACGTGCAAAATATGAAGCCGTTTGGATTCATGGATTATAATAAACTTCAGAAAAACGCGTACTGTGTATTATCTGACAGTGGTACTTTATCTGAAGAATCTGCAATGCTTAACTTCCCAGCTGTTCTTATTCGTACATCAACAGAAAGACCAGAAGTACTTGATAAAGGAACTGTTGTAATTGGAGGAATAAGAGGAGAGGACGTTGAGAGAGCAACAGAGCTAGCTGTAGCGATGTTTGAAAATAAAGAAGAGACTGTAATGTCTCCAGATTATTCTGATACAAACGTTTCTGTTAAGGTTGTAAAGCTGATCCAGAGCTACACAGATATAGTGAACAGAACAGTTTGGTTGAAACGTTAGAAAGATTTATTTATGAAAATAAAAGTAAAGTTTTCAGAACTATATTACACATGCGCTGTAATTGGATATATTCTCACATTGTTTTTTACAGGATTTAGACCTGGAGTGTTTGGCGCAGCAATAATTATACTTACAACACTTCAAGTGTTGCTAAGTGAATTTGCAAATGTGAGCGAGAAAAGCAAATTAGCCGGAGCAATTATTTCAAACGTGTCATTACTGGATGCAGTAGTGGCACTGTATTTTGTTTATAACCTTATTTCATTTATATGGCTTACGAAGTATGGTTATCCATTTTCTATATATGCTGAAGAATTTGTTGCATCCATATTACCAATTGTATTCTATTTTATAGCCATTAGTAAAAATAATAACAAAACAGAATGGTATAAAAAATTCTTATATGCAGTTATCTTACTTGGTGTAGTAAGTATTTTGCTATATGCTATTGCTCCACAGTTTTATTGTGATTATCTTTTCAGATGGAATTATATTTCAAAGGCTGATGCTTCTACTGCTAGAGTTAGAATGGAGTCAATAACAGGTAGTACAGTATTAAGCTATCTTGGTGTTGCTGCCATGGCTATAAGTTCTTTCTTTATGTTTGATAAAAAGGTTATGGCATCAAAAAATAAGATATTGCCTTATATAATGTTTGTATTTTCATTAGTGCTTGTCTTTATGGCTAATGGCAGAGCAGGAATGGTAGCGGCTTTACTTGTTATTGTTTATCTTAATTACATCATTATTTTTAAACTTAAGCTTATTAGTAAGAAATTCTTCTATGTTGAAGCAGGCGTAGTTTTAGTTTGCATAGCAATAATGTGTATTGTTACTCCAGGAATTGTTGCTAAATTTTCCGCAAGACTTGTGTCACTCCCTGGAGCTGTGGGACAAAGATCAGAGCAGTGGATTGCAGCTGCAAATAATATGAAAGGCGCATGGCTGGGAAATGGGCTTGGAGCAAATGGTCACAAGGCTCTTCCAATAGAAGGCGCCCATGTAGTTGCTGACGGAGGCCTGGTTAAACTCTTCTGTGAAGAGGGCTGTTTTGGCTTTGGATTATTTGTATATATAATGCTTGTGCTGTGTATTAAATCGATTAAAAACCTTGAAGATAATTATGCTGAGCTTGCTGTTATAGCTACAGCGATTCTTATGTCTATAGGTTCAAATATTATTGCATTCCAGTTGTGTATGCCAGTATTCTGGTATGCTGCAGGAATTATATCGAGTAACACAAGAATGCAGAGTGATTCGCTTAAATATGCATTCCAAAATAGAAAAAATATGCCTGAAATTAATGAGGGAGGTGCTAATTAGTGAAAATATTAGCAATGTATCTTCCTCAATATCATACATTTAAAGAAAATAATGAATGGTGGGGGGAGGGCTACACTGAATGGACAGCCGTTAAACGTGGAAAACCATTGTATAAAGGTCATGTTCAACCAAGGGTTCCATTAAATGACAACTATTATGATCTTGTTAAAGATGGTGTGAATACATGGAAATGGCAGGCATCTCTTGCAAAGGAATATGGTGTTGATGGCTTTTCTATTTATCAGTATTGGTTTAATGGCAAGCAGCTGATGAATAAGCCTATGGAAATACTTCTTGAACATGAAGAAATTGATATAAATTATTGTATATGCTGGGCAAATGAATCATGGACAAGAACTTGGTATGGCCTTGCTAACCAGGTTTTAATGGAACAGACTTACGGAACTGAAGAGGACTGGAAGAAACATTTCGATTACAATCTCCAGTTTTTTAAAGATAAAAGATATATAAAAATAAATAATAAGCCATTATTTCAAATTTACAGGTCTTTTGATATAGAGGACCTTGATAAAATGCTTGATTGTTTTAATAAATGGGCAAAAGAAGCTGGGTTTGATGGAATACACGTGCTTTTTGGCAAAACAGGATGGGAAGCTGAAAAAAGAAATAATCTGGCTGATGGCTATTATTTCTTCGAACCAGGGTATACTTTAAACCACGATTTTGCAAAAATGAGTAGAATATCATATAAAATCCGCGTAGCAGTGATTTCTACCATTAATAAGATTAAGAAGAACAAAGTACTGGAGAGATATATTCCAGCTAAAAATATTCTTGAAAGAATTGTAGACAGAAAATACGAAAAAAATGATTGCCCTTGTATTTTCCCTGACTGGGATAATACACCAAGAAGAAGTCATAAAGGACTTGTATATAAAGGAACAAGTCCAGAGTATTTTAGTAATTGTCTAAAAAAGCTCATTAACAATAACCCTGAAATTGTATTTATTAATGCATGGAATGAGTGGGGAGAGGGTGCGTACCTTGAACCAGATACATATAGAAGATATGCATATTTGGAGGCAATAAAAGAATGCCGAAAGTAAGCATAATAGTAATTATATATAAGGTTGATATGTTCCTTAGGGAATGTCTTGATAGCATTGTTAACCAGACTTATGAGAATTTAGAAATAATTCTCGTGGTAGGTAAAGGTGATGATGCCTCAGAAAGTATTTGTCATGAATACGAGAATGACTCACGAATAAAGCTTATCATTGATGAACCAAAGGGTACTGCAGTTGCGAGAAATCAAGGGCTTAATGCAGTTACAGGTGATTTTATTGCATTTGTTGATGGCGATGACAAAATTGATCCTGATATGATCGAGACAATGGTTAGTGCTGCCATATCTGAAAATGCAGATGTATCTGTTATTGGAAAATACTTTATGTACGAGAATCTCACAGAAGGTTCAAGTGAGAATGTAAAAGAGGTATACAACAAAAAAGAGGCATTTGAAACTATCCTATATAATGATAAATTTTTCCTTCATATGTGGGATAAGCTATATAGAAGGGAACTGTTTTCTGGAATCAGATTTGATGAAGGTCGTCAGGTCGAGGACAGGCAGATGGCTGTTAAAATATTAGGCCGAGCTGAAAAAATAGTTTATAACAGTGCTTCAAAATACTATTTCAGAGTTAGTCGAGATAGTGGTTCAAGGGTGGCAGATAATTTAAGACTTTCCCTTGATGCAGATTACAAGATTTGCGAAGAACTACTTAATAAATATCCTGATATTTCTGATGCTGTGGAATATTTTCTTATGGTAGAAAATATGAGTGTAATTCAATCAGCATATTTATATAACATTTTTTCAAATAAAAATAACAAAAGTGAGCTTAAATATATAAGAAAACATATTCTACATGTTATGAAGCTTAAAAAAACATCAAAAAGTATGATACTTAAGATGGTTTTATGTGGATATTTCCCTCATATATTTAAATATATTACAGTATCAAGAAGAAATAAATTTCTTAATACACATATAGAATTTGGTTCAGGAAATGATTGGACTAAAACCTTTAAAGAACAGAGCGTTACGGGGTAAATAATGGAAACCTTTAAAAATAAAAGAATTTTATTTATTTGTCGAGAGACATATTCTAAGCCACTTTGGTTTTTGGCTAAGGAATACAGCAAAGATAACGAGGTTGGTGCTTTTTATATAATGAGCACTGAAAGTTGTTATAACAAATGTAAATATAATGAAAATACAATTTACCAGTTTAGAGAGAAACTCCCACAGGTAAAGTTTTATGATGTCAGTGATATTTGTAAAAAGTTTACTGAGGATTTAAAAAGTAAGCCTAAGAAAAGAAGTACAAGTAAGCATCCATGGAAAAATTACAAGTCTCCAGTGGATTTAGATTACTTAAAGGATATTGAAGAGAATTATACTCATTTTAAAAACCTTAATCTTCAGCTTATGAGTTCCCAGGAAAATACAAAGCATTATCACTGGAGATATTACTGGCAAGTCCAGGATTTTGATGAGAACTTGTATTGGCTTGAGCTTAACTACAGAAAGATTATTTCTGTAATAGAAGATTTTAAGCCAGATATGATTCTTGATTTTGATAATGCAGAACTTCAGAGAACAATTATAAATGAAGTTGCATATAAGAAAAATATTCCTTATATCACTATTGAGTATTCTAAGTTTGGTTTTTATAAGTTCCCAACACTTCAGAATACAATTGGAATAGACGAATACGTAAAAAATCGTTATGAAGAAAACTTAAAGAAATCTCCTGAAGAATTATCTGAAATGTATGACTATATCAAGGACTTCAGAGCAAAATCTTCAATAATGAGTAAGGAATTTGCAGGCACAGTTACAAGTAAGTATGAAAAGGACTCTATTAAATCAATACTTAAAGAGATGCTTGCGAAATATATATATTTTTATGATGAAGATATTAGGGCTAACAATAGACCTATTAAAAAGTCAGACAAAAGACTGTTCCCTGATACACATTTAAATCTAAAGCACTTTTGGCAGGTGCAATTGTTAAGACGTAAGTTTATGGCGTTAAATGATGTATTTGAAAATCCAGTAGAGGGTGAAGATTATGTTTATATGCCCCTTCATCTTATTCCGGAATCTACAGTTTTTATTAAGGGTTCATTTTTTGTTGACGAATTAAGTCTTATTGAACAGGTTTCAAAGGCTCTTCCTATTGGATGGAAGCTTTATGTCAAAGAACATCAGGCTATGCTTGGTGAAAGAGGCGTAGAGTTCTATGAAAAGGTCAGGGAGCTTCATAATGTACGACTTGTTCAAATAAACTATTATCATGATCCAAAACCATGGATAAATAATGCAAAGGGCGTTGTTACAATTGTTGGAACAACGGCTTATGAAGAAGCGTTATTTGGCAAAAGATCGATTATTTTTGGTGATGTTCCATTTAATCTTATTGATGGGGTGGAAAAAATCACTGACTTCTCGAAATTGCCTGAAGCAATCAGACAGTTTGGTGAAATTGACAATATTCATTCATGCGCAGCATATCTTCAGACTGTGAAAGACGTAGGATTTGAATGGGATTTATTCTATGTTATGGACAAGGCTGATAAGATACTTGGCGGCAAAGAAGAAATGGATGAAAAATTTAGTAAAGACCTAGAAACTATTAATGAGTTCTATAAGGCCGGTTATAGACATTTTGAAGAAAGAAGAGGTAAGTAAAGCCATACAATATATGACTCAAAAAGAGCTATGGAAGAAAATAAAACTAATGGAGCGATGCTGAAGATATGTGCATTCATCGTAGATAAGCGCAATCTATTTTTTCTTATTTTTGGAATTTTAATGATTTTCTCGGTATTTGCCAGAAATTGGGTTAAGGTAGAAAACTCAATGGCATATTACCTTCCACCTATTACAGAAACGAAGCAGGGTCTCGACCTTATGGAAGAGCAATTCACAACCTACGGAACATGTAGCTGTATGGTGGCAAATATCTCATATGAGCAGGGTCTTGAGATTAAAGACATGCTTGAAAGAATCGACGGAGTTTTTTCAGCTGAATATGAGGATACAGATGAACATTATGCAAATGGCTCGGGTCTATTCTCGGTTACCTTTGATTATGATGAAAAAGACGACAAGTGTCTTGAATGCCTTGATGAAGTAAAGGCAGCACTTGCCGAATACGACTCATATATTGATACAAGTCTTGGAAATATTCAGTCAGAACTTATTGCAGAAGAAATGAATACTATTTCTGTAATTGTTGCAATAATCGTAGTGTCTGTTCTTTTATTAACATCACAGACATATGCTGAAGTTCCAGTTTTATTAATCACATTCTGTTCTGCAGCACTTATCCAGATGGGTACAAACTTTGTGTTCGGAACAATTTCTTTCGTATCTGATTCAGTTACGATCGTTCTTCAGTTAGCACTTTCTGTTGACTATGCTGTTATTTTCTTAAACAGATATAAAGAAGAGCATCAGACGTATGATTCAAGAGAAGCTACAATTATTGCTTTAAGTAAAGCAATTCCAGAAATTTCAGGAAGTTCACTAACAACAGTTGGTGGTCTTATTGCTATGACTTTCATGCAGTATAAGATGGGCCCTGATATGGGTATTGTACTTATTAAATCAATTGTAATAAGTCTTCTTTGTGTATTCCTTCTTATGCCGGGAGTTATTATGCTTTTTGCAACACTTATGGAAAAAACAAAGCATAAGAATCTCATCCCAGATATCCCATTTGTAGGTAAATTCGCATATAAGACAAGGTATGTAGTTGCACCACTTTTCCTTGTTGCAATTATAATAGGATTCTTTATTTCAAATAAATGTCCATATGTATATGGTTATACTAAAATCATTCCACCTATTCAAAACAGAGTTCAGAAAATCCAGCAAATGCAGGATGAAACGTATGGTTCAGAAAATATGGTGGCTCTTGTTGTGCCAACAGGTGATTATGAGAAGGAAAAGAAACTCCTTGCTGATTTAGAGGAGTATCCAGAGGTTGAGTCTACAACAGGTCTTGCAAATAGCGAGGCAATGGATGGATATATGGTTACAGACCGCCTTACTCCAAGACAGTTCTCAGAATTACTTAATCTTGATTATGAAATAGCTGAACTTGTATATACAGCCTATGCAGTAAATGATGAAGATTATGCTAAGGCTGTAAATGGTCTTTCTGGCTACAAAGTGCCACTCATTGATATGCTGATGTTTGTTCATGATGAAGTAGAACAGGGATATGTAACTTTAGAGGATGATTTAAAAGACACATTAGATGATGCATATGAAATGATGACATTCGCAAAGAATCAGCTTCAGGGTGAAGATTACGACAGAATGCTTGTTTATTTAACACTTCCAGAAGAGAGTGATGAAACCTTTGCGTTTATTGAAAAAATGCATGAGATAGCTGGAAAGTATTATCCAGATGACGGCTCATCAATTTATGTTGTTGGTGAATCAGTCAGCCAGTATGACTTAAAGAAAACATTCTCAAGAGATAACCTTGTTGTAAACCTTGTATCAATACTTGCGGTACTTGTTGTACTTTTGTTTACATTTAAATCAGCAGGTATGCCAGTCTTACTTATTATCGTTATTCAGGGTAGTATCTGGATTAACTTCTCGTTCCCGTATTTACAGGGACAGTACTTATTCTTCCTTGGATACCTCATTGTAAGTTCAATTCAGATGGGTGCCAATATTGACTACGCCATCGTTATTGCCAGTCGTTATACAGAGCTTAGAGAGACAATGGGCAGAAGGGATTCAATTATTACTACAATGAACCTTTCGTTCCCAACAATTATTACATCAGGAACAATGCTTGCTGTTGCAGGTGTTCTTATTGGTAACATGACATCAGATGGTGCGATTTATGGCATCGGACAGTGTCTTGGTCGAGGAACAATTATTTCTATATTTATTACTATGTTTGTATTGCCACAGATTCTTCTTGTTGGTGACACAATTATTGAGAAAACGGCATTTGTTATGAATATGCCAGTTAGAACAAAAACTGCGACAGGCTTTATGCGAATTGATGGTGTGGTTCGAGGTAAAATCGATGGTACTGTTACAGGTACAATGCATGCAATAGTAAGAGGTAACGTCAGTGCTTTTGTAGAGGCTGGTGAATTAGCTGAAATAACAGAGGCTGAATATAACTCAAGGATTGAAGTGTTACCTGATAATATGAAACAAATAGAAGAACCAGAAATTACGGAAGATCAGGATAAAGAATCCATGGAGGATTTAACGCCTGAAGAGGATGAAGATTTTACTGTAATATCTGTTGGAGATGATGTTAAAGAAGAAGCATCATCAGATGAAAAAGAAAATAAAGAAGAAAACGAGGAGGGCGAAGAAAATGCGTAAAAAATGTACAGCTCTTACTCTTATATTTACAATGGCAGCATCACTTTTACTAGGAAGTGTTAATGTATATGCTGCAAAAGAAACTGAAGAACAAAATCCAACTATTGAAGTGACTTTTTCTACAGGAACACAGCAGAATGCTAAGGACAAGCTTGATGAAACTAAGGCTCAGGCAGACGAAGACGATGGAAGTTTTGATGAGGTTGTTCTTATAGAAGAGCCTGCTGATGAGGATTTAGTAGAAATTCATATTGAATCAACAGCTGAATTTGTTGATTTTTCAAAGAAGTGCTGGCTTGATACTTGGTCAGTTAATAAAGTTGTCTATCTTGATGCAGACCTTATTTTAACGGGATCTGGATTTGAAACTGTTCCAACATTTGGTGGAATATTTGAAGGAAATGGACACACAATTGAAGGGCTTATTTATTCAGCACCAGTATCTAATTATGGTGTATTTTCAAATATTCAGGAGACAGGTGTAGTTAAAAACTTAAATGTTAATGCAACTATTCATCCTGAAGGCAAGCAGGTTATTACAGGTGGAATCTGCGGAAATAATGCAGGACAAATTGTAAATTGTAGCTTTGATGGAATAATTGATGCTTATGATTATGTTGGTGGAATTTGCGGATATAATGAGCTTTCAGGAATTATTTCAGGATGTAGCGCAAAAGGATCAGTTACAGGCGCGCATTACACTGGCGGAATAGCAGGTGAAAACGTTGGTCTTATTTCTAACTGTATAAATAGTGCAGATATCAACACTGTAATGATAGAGAGAGGAATGACTCTTGAAGAGATGGATATTGCATCTGTTACATCAGGGTTATTTGGAATTATTGGTGGTGAAGGAAACGACGAGAAGAAAAAAGAAACTACAGTAGTAGATTCTGGAAGTATTGATACAGGTGGTATTTCTGGTCTTTCAATTGGAGTTATTCAGTTCTGTACAAATAATGGAAATGTAGGCTATGAGCATGTGGGATATAATACTGGCGGAATTTGCGGCAGACAGTCAGGTTATATTAATAGCTGTACAAATAAGGGACTTGTATATGGTAGAAAGGATATAGGCGGAATCGTTGGCCAGGCTGAACCTTATGTAGTAGTAGACTTTACAGAGGATGTAATAAATAAGCTTTCTACAAGTATTGATGAGCTTCATGACATTGTTGGTACTACTATTGATGATGCAAGTGATGAATCAAATACTGTATCAGCAAGACTTAAAGTGATTCAGCAGTTCACAAATAAAGCCCTTGATGAAACATCATTCTTATCAGACAGAACAGTTGAATGGACAGATGGAATGGTGGCAAGTGTCAATGATTTGTCAGGACGTGCTGATTACATCATGCGTGAATCATCAAAGAGTGATGGGCCAATTGATAATACTGAAGAAGCCTTTGACCATACAAAGGATGCTGCTAAAGACCTTGAGAAAACTGTAAATGATATGGACATTTATCGTTATATGGATGAAGGTCAGAAAAATGATTATACTGATGCGAAAGATAAGTTTGGCTATCTGTCTTCTGAACAAACAAAGAATAAGAGCAAATATACAGCGGCAGCAGAGAATTTTTATATTTATGATTTGAGAAATGCAACTGATGGAGCTGGAAATGATAAGTATCCAAATTCAAAAGATATAATACCTCTTGATTCAGACGGATATGACATTAGATCTTCACTAAGCGATCCTACATACATTGCTGGAAACGTTAATTGGAATAACTGGGACAAGGTCGCAAAATTCAAACATTCAGATAATTCTGAATTTTTGTCAAATGATGATGATAAGCAGCTTGCAAATGATGCAGCTGATAAATTGCAAAATGCAGGTGCGACAGAACATCCAAACAAAACAGATATTAATAATTCAGCAAATAAAGATACTACAGCCTCATATAATGCTAAATATAATGAAGCAGCAGTTGATGCAAAAACAGAGCTTGCCAGTCAGGCTATGGTTATGGCAGGCATAATTGCTAATGTATCAGATAAAATGGATCCAGTAGTGAGAGAGGATGCTACTAAAACATCTAATAACCTTAAAAAAGCAGCGGATGATTTATCAGATGCAGGCTCTGATACAAAAAAGATTTTCAGACATGTAGCTGACCAGGGCAGAATTGTTTTCCCTGAACTTGGCAGTGAATACAGGGAAAGAACAAACAGCCTTGTGGAAGCCCTTCAGGGAATGAGCGATAATATGGGCCTCCTTAATGATGAAATGGCAAGTGGAAATAATGCTGTATTTGGAGATATGGATGGTGTTAATGACAAATTCAATGAGATTATGCAGCTTTATACAGATGCCATAGATGGTGTTCTTGATAATGATTATGAAAATGCCTTTGATGACCAGTCAATGCTTGTAGCAGAAATATGTACAGATGCAACTCTTGCAAATTGTCTTAATGAAGGTCGTATCGAAGGAGATATTGATGTATCTGGTATAGCTGGTGCTATGGGAATTGAATATGATTTTGACCTTGAAAGTGATATTACTGGTAAAAAGGATGCAAACTTCAGCTCTACATATCAGACAAAATGTGTACTTAGAGCAGATAAAAATAAAGGGTTAGTTAAATCTCAGAAGAGTTATCTTGGAGGTGTATGTGGCCTTCAGGAAATGGGAACGATTCTTCATTGTGAGAACTATGGAAAGCTTAGAAGTGCTAACGGCGAATATGTTGGTGGTATTGCTGGAGACTCATATTCATATATTCAGAAGTCATATGCTAAAGCTACACTATATGGAAACAGATTCGTAGGTGGTATTGCAGGACATGGAACAAATATTGCAAACTGTTACTCACTTGTAGATATTCCTGAGACTGATGGATACTTTGGCGCAATAGCAGGAAGCGTAGAGGAAGATGGAAAAGTCAGATACAACTATTTTGTAAGTGACAAGCTTGCAGGAATAGACAGAATAAGCTATAGCCAGAAAGCAGAACCTGTAGCTTATGATGTGTTAACTTCTGTGGAAAGTATTCCATCTGAATTTAAGACAATTTATGTAACATTTGCACTTGATGATGATGAAGATAAAGATGATGATGAAACTGTAATTAAAACTATTATGGTTAATTATGGGGATTCTGTAGACAGTAGTGAATTCCCAGAGGTTTCTGATAAAGATGGATCATATGCAGGCTGGGAAGTAAAGGAACTTACTGACCTAGTATGTGATACAGAAGTGATGGCAACTTATACAAGATATAAGACAACCATTGCCAGTGAGCAGACTAGAAGTAATTCACAGTCAGCAATACTTGTTGATGGTGAATTCCATGAGGATGATAAGCTTACATGTGTGCTTGATTATTCTGATATTCCAAATATTAAGGACGTAAAAGAACACTGGACAATTGACTATAATTACGATGGCAAGGAAAACCATCTTGTAAGATTCATGAAGCCTGACAACATGGAAAGAGATGCAGTAATATACATCAGCCATGCTGGTAAATGGGAAAAGGTAGATACAACCTTATTTGGTTCATACAGTACATTCGAGGTATCAGGCTCTCATGCTGAAATTGCAATTGCTGAAGCACCAGTAGACTATACGTTATATATAGTCGGAGCTGTAATTGCTGTTATAATATTAATAGCAGTGGTAATCGTTATTAAGAAAATTAAGAAGAGGAAGAATGGCTGATAAAACATATATTGCCATTGATTTAAAATCGTTTTATGCATCAGTCGAGTGCGTGGATCGAGAACTTGATCCACTAAAAGCCAGACTTGTAGTGGCTGATGAGTCAAGAACGGAAAAAACAATATGCCTTGCCGTATCTCCGGCCCTGAAAGCTTATGGGGTCCCAGGACGTGCAAGGCTTTTTGAAGTTATTCAAAAATCAAAACAGAATCATTTTGACTTCATAGTAGCAAAGCCAAGAATGGCTAAATATATGGAAGTCAGCAATCAGATATATGATATTTATCTTAGATACGTATCAAGCGAAGATATTCATGTATATTCCGTTGATGAAATTTTCTGCGATATAACTCCATATTTATCAATTTATAATATGAGCGCGCGAGAACTCTGTATGAAAATGATAGGGGATGTGCTTAAAGAAACAGGTATAACAGCAACTGCAGGTATTGGTACAAATCTTTATCTTTGTAAAATCGCAATGGATATTGTGGCAAAACATATGGAGCCTGATGAGAATGGAGTTCGTATTGCAGAATTAGACGAGAAAACTTATAGAGAACTTTTATGGGATCATACTCCAATTACAGACTTTTGGAGAGTTGGCAGAGGGTATGCCAAAAAGCTTAAGGATATCGGCTTACATACAATGGGAGATGTGGCAAGATGTTCAATTGGAGGAGAAGATGAGTATTATAACGAAGATCTTCTTTATAAGATATTTGGAATTAATGCAGAGCTTTTAATTGATCATGCCTGGGGATATGAACCATGTACAATAGCAGATATTAAGGCATATAAACCGGAAGTGAATAGCATAAGTTCTGGTCAGGTATTAACACATCCATATACTAGCGATAAGGCAAAACTAGTTGTTAAAGAAATGGCGGACCTTTTATCACTTGATTTAGTAAAAAAACACATTGTGACAGATCAGCTGATACTGACGGTTGTTTATGATATAGAAAATCTTACAAATAAGGAGATATCTTCAAAATATAAAGGTGAAATAATAACAGATCATTATGGACGTAAGATTCCAAAAAGCGCGCATGGAACAAAAAGCTTACTTAGGGCAACCGCTTCTACAAAGCAAATTATTTCTGCATTTATGGAACTATATGATGAAGTAGTAAATAAAGATCTTCTCGTTAGAAAAATATATGTAGTTGCTGGAAGAGTCAAAGATGAAAAAGAAGCAATGCAGGAAGTGAAGTTTCAGCAAATGGATATGTTCTCTGATTTCGGCCTTTTGGAAGAAGAAAAGGAAGATACAAGGCAGCTTGAAAAAGAACAGAAAATACAGGAAGCTCTCTTAAAAATAAAAGACAGATACGGTAAAAATGCAGTACTTAAAGGAATGAATTTTGAAGAAGGTGCTACAGCAAAAGAAAGGAATGCACAGATAGGTGGACACAAAGCTTAGTGAAAAATATATAGATATGCTTTATATGGAGCATCATGTTTCAAAGAAGCATCCTCCAATGTCTATTCATGACAGGGCAGCCCAATTTGCGCCATTTGCAGCACTTACAGGTCATGGAGAATCTATAGAGGAGACTTCAAAAGAGCATACAGAGAGTGTTCTTATGGATGAAATGAATGAAATATTCTATGAATCAGAATAACTATTTCCATAATGTACAGAGCTCTTTAATTTTTTGGTTTATTTCTTTAGCTGGAATATTACTGTAATAAAGTGATATTGCAGCTTTATTTTTACTTGAAAGCTCATTAATGTAGTAGGCTCTGATTCCAATTTCTTTTGCAGATTGAATTAGTTCATCAGGTGTTTTATTTGTATCAACCATAAGTGTAAGCGTAAGACCTGATTTAGTATTTGTAAGTTTTATTTTATCCTTACCATATTTTGAAAAGGCATTAATAGATTCCTGAAGTTTTTTGGTGTAGAGTGTACGTTTTTTCTTAATAGCTGTATAGTAATAGCCTTCTTTCATGAATAGCGCTAGAGTAAGCTGTTCTGCCTTTGAACAAGTCTGAGTGTAGTTTTCCTTCATATTGTCAAAGACTTTTGTAAGATTATCGGTCAATACCATGTAGGATATTTTGATTGCAGAAAATAAAGTTGATGAAAATGAACCAAGATATATAACCCTGTCATTTGTATCAAGACTCTTAATAGGTGGCAGAGGCTGCCCAAAGTATCTAAGCTCACTATTATAGTCATCCTCAATTACGTAGCAATTGTTCTTATATGCCCAGTTGAGGATTTCATAACGTTTACCTGCAGGCATAACAACGCCTGTTGGAAACTGGTTTGATGGGTTTACGTATACAGCAGATTTAAGATTTGATGGGAGTATATCAATGTCGATGCCTGCTTTCGTTACAGGAATATCAATTGTATTAAAGGCTGCATCTGTAAACATTGATTTAACTGGTGAATAGCCAGGAGACTCAAGGGCAATGATATTTACCTGATCTTTTTTTAAAATACGTCCAAGATGAAAGGCGATTTGCTGTGTACCAGCACTTATTATTATGTTTTCAGGCTTAGCATTAACTCCACGTGATTGACGAAGATACTTTGAAATTTCAAGTCGTAAGCTGTATTCTCCCTTAATATCTGATTCAAACAATAGAGAATCACTGTATTCTGTAAAGATTCTATTTGAGCATTTTTTCCATTTATTAAAATCAAATATTTCATTATCGTTTATATATGGAGCCACCTCTGCGCTTAACTGTTCATCGGCATTGTAGGTGGATGAAGTATTACCATAAGAAGTATTATGAGCAATAACTCGTTCCACGTAATAACCACTGCCAGGTTTGCTTGATATGTATCCTTCTGCCAGAAGCTGGTTATATGCCTGCATAACTGTAGTTACGCTGACAGAAAGATTTGCAGATAATGAACGAACAGATGGGCATTTTTCACCTGCAAGCATATCACCTGATAGAATCTGATTTTTAATATTTAAATACAACTGTTCATATAAAAAATCCGATGAACTGTTATCTGTTTCCAGCAATATTTGTTTCATATTGATATTATCCTTGAACTGTATATATAAAAATAAATAATATTGAGTATTTTTATAATAACGGTTATATAGTACAATTTCAAGCAAATAATAAGCATAAGTAATGCGAGAGGTGATATTATGAAAAATGAAAAAATTTATAAGGTAGTTCTTGTTGGTCTGTTTGCAGCATTATCATATGTTGTATTCACATTTTTACAGATTAAAATTCCACTTCCAGGTGGAGATGCTACATCAATTCATCTTGGAAATGCAGTATGTGTAATTGCAGCCCTTCTTCTTGGTGGATTATATGGTGGTCTTGGCGGAGCAATTGGAATGACAATAGGTGATTTATTTGATCCAGTGTATATTGTATATGCTCCAAAGACATTTATTTTGAAATTATGCATAGGTCTTATAACAGGGCTTATTGCTCATAAGATAGGTCACATTTCTACAGAAGAAGATAATAAAAAGGTGTTAAAGTTTGTGATCCTTGCAGCGATAGGTGGACTTTTATTTAATGTTATATTTGATCCACTTGTTGGATATTTCTATAAGCTCCTTATATTAGGTAAGCCAGCTGCTGAGCTTACATTAGCATGGAACGTATTAAGTACTTCAATTAATGCAGTAACATCTACAATTGTATCTGTTCTTGTATACATGGCATTAAGACCAGCCCTTAAGCGTTCAGGATATTTTATAGAGGTTAAATAATGTCATACAATAAAATATTAACAATTCAGGATATTTCATGTGTTGGTCAGTGCTCACTTACAGTGGCACTTCCAATTTTGTCAGCTTGTGGACAGGAGACAGTAATTCTGCCATCTGCAGTATTATCTACTCATACAGGTGGATTCAAAGAGTTCACTTTTAGGGATTTAACTGATGATATTCCTAAAATTCAGGAGCACTGGCAGAAAGAGGGAATTAAGTTTGATGCTATATATACTGGATATCTTGGATCATTAAAGCAGATAAATTACGTAGAAGATATTCTTGATACAATGGGGAAAGATTCCTGTGTAAAAATTGTAGATCCAGCTATGGCTGACAATGGAAAGCTTTATTCTATATTTGATATGGAGTATGCATTAAGGATGGCAGAGCTTTGTAAAAAGGCAGATATTGTTATCCCAAATATAACAGAAGCATGCCTTATGACAGGAATACCATATGTTGAGAAGTATGATAAAGAATATGTTCTTAGAGTGATTAATGCATTAAAAGAGTCTGGCATGAATACAGTTATTCTTACAGGAATAAGCTATGATGATTCTACAACAGGTGTCGTTGTCTATGATAAGGAATATCAGTATTATTCTCATAAAAAGCTATCTAAGGGAAGCCATGGAACAGGAGATATATTTGCATCATCATTTACAGGCGCATATATGTCTGGCAAATCACTTTTTGATGCAGCAGGAATTGCTGCTGAGTTTGTTCTTAAATGTATGGAAAATACAGAAGGCGATGCAGAGCACTGGTACGGTGTGAAATTTGAACCATGTATTCCTGAACTTATTAAGAATCTTATATAAATATACAAAATATAGGCATTTTTATTGACTATATGCACATAATATGCCATAATATCAAAGGATTTTAAATCCAAAAGGTTTTATTTAGAAAGGAAATTATCATGAACAAGACAGAATTAGTTGAAGCTATGGCTAAGAACGCTGGTCTTTCAAAGAAAGATGCAGAAGCTGCAGTTAAGGCATTTACAGAAGTTGTATCAAAAGAGCTTAAGAAGGGTGGAAAGGTTCAGTTAGTTGGATTCGGTACATTCGAAGTTTCAAAGAGAGCTGCTAGAACAGGACGTAACCCACAGACAGGTAAGGAAATGAAGATCGCAGCATCTAAGGCTCCTAAGTTCAAAGCTGGTAAGGCTTTAAAGGATATCGTTAACAAATAATATCTTTGAATTTTAAAAGGCGATGCTCATATGAGCATCGCCTTATTTCATATATAGCGAGGAATACTATGAAAATAACAATGCTTGGAACTGGAAATGCACTTGTTACTGAGTGTTACAATACATGCTTTATAATCTCTGATGATAATAAACATCTGCTTGTTGATGGCGGCGGTGGAAATACAGTACTTAGTCGTATTAAATCCGCTGGAATAAACTGGATGGATATAAGACACATATTTGTAACACATAAACATCTTGATCATATTATGGGTATCATTTGGATGGTTAGAATGATATGTCAGCACATGAGAAGTGGCAAATATGAAGGTGATGCATATATTTATTCTCATAGAGAGGTGCTTGATTTAATAAAAACTATGTCGGAATCTCTTATTCAGAAAAAGGATGTAGAGTATCTTGGGAAAAGGCTGCATCTAATTGAGGTGGTCGATGGTGAAGAAAAAGAAATAATTGGAAAGAAAATGACTTTCTTTGATATAAATTCAACTAAGGCAAAACAGTTTGGTTTTACAATGATGCTTAATGATAAAGATAAGCTTACTTGTCTTGGTGATGAACCTTTTAATGAGTGTGAAAGAAAATACGCTCTTAATAGCAAATGGCTTTTACAGGAAGCATTCTGTTTGTATTCTGAAAAAGATGAATTTAAGCCTTATGAAAAGAATCATTCTACAGTAAAGGATGCATGTGAACTTGCAAAAGAGCTTAATGCAGAAAACGTTGTACTGTATCACACAGAGGATAAAAATATAAAGAACAGAAAGAAGTTATATACAGCAGAAGGTAGAGAGAAATACAGTGGAAATATATTTGTTCCTGATGATATGGAGGTTATAGAGCTATGAAAAATATAACTCTTGGAAGTACAGGTATAACAGTAAATAAAAACGGGTTTGGAGCGCTTCCAATCCAGAGAATATCAGAAGAGGATTCTGTAAAACTTATAAGAAAAGCCTATGATAGCGGTATTAATTTCTTTGATACAGCAAGGTACTATTCTGACAGTGAAGAAAAGCTTGGAAAAGCTCTTGAAGGTATTAGAAAAAATGTATATGTAGCTACTAAAACAGGTGCAACTACAGCAGATGTTTTCTGGAAAGACCTTGAGACTTCTCTTAAAAATTTAAAAACAGATTATATTGATATTTATCAGTTTCATAATCCATCATTTGTTCCAGTGCCAGGAGATGAGAGTGGACTTTATGATGCAATCCTTAAGGCCAAGGAACAGGGTAAGATCAGACATATTGGATTAACTAATCACAGGCTTTCAGTGGCAAATGAAGCTATAGATTCAGGATTATATGAAACACTGCAGTTTCCATTTTGTTACCTTGCAACTGATAAGGATATTGAACTTGTTACAAAGTGCAAAGAAAAGAACATGGGATTTATAGCAATGAAAGCGCTGTCTGGTGGTCTTATTACAAATTCAGCTGCTGCATATGCTTATCTTGATCAGTTTGATAATGTGCTTCCAATATGGGGCGTACAGAGAGAAAGCGAGCTTGACGAATTTATTTCATATATTGATAATCCGCCTGTTTTATCTGATGAAATAAAAGCTGAAATAGAAAAAGACAGAGATGAACTTTTAGGTGAATTCTGCAGAGGTTGCGGATACTGTATGCCATGCCCTGTTGGTATTGAGATAAACAATTCTGCAAGAATGTCACTTATGCTAAGGCGTGCTCCATCTAGTGCATGGTTATCGGAAGATTGGCAGAGAAAAATGAAGCTTATTGAATCATGTCTTCACTGCGGTAAGTGTAAGGAAAAATGCCCATATAATCTTGATACTCCTACACTACTTGAGAAGAATTATGATGACTACAAAAAAGTGCTTAGTGGTGAAGTATCAGTTAACTAGATATTATTGAGAAAATATGCAAATTCCTGTAAAATATAGGGATGTAATTAGTTATATTTTGTTTGTTAGGAAGGAGTAGTCTTGAGTACTATAATAGACAGAATTAGCGAAGGAAAATTCGCACTTATCGCTGAAATTGGTGTTAATTATTATGATATTGCAGTTAAAGAGGGAATTACACCGATGGAAGCTGCAAAAAAGATGATTAAAGAGGCTAAGGATGCTGGTATTCATGCAGTAAAGTTTCAGACATATAAAGCGGGTACTCTTGCAGCAAAAGCTTCTCCTTCATATTGGGATTTAACAGAAGAGGCTACAACAAGCCAGTATGAATTATTTAAAAAGTTTGATAGCTTTGGATATGCTGAGTATAAAGAATTAAAAGAATATTCAGATGAGCTTTCTATAGAATTTTTATCAACAGCATTTGATTTTGAATCAGCAGATTATCTTGATGAACTTATGGACGTGTATAAAATTTCATCATCTGATTTGTCAAACATTCCATTTATTGAGTATCAGGCAAAAAAGAATAAGCCTATACTTTTATCAGTTGGAGCTTCTGAGCTTGAAGAAGTTGAAAGAGCAGTTGATACAATAAGAGCATACAATGATAAGCCACTTGTGCTTCTTCACTGTGTACTTGAATATCCTACACCTCTTGAACATGCAAATTTACTTAAAATTGCTTCATTAAAAAATCAGTTTCCTGATTTATATATAGGATATTCAGATCACACAAAGCCTACACAGTCTAATGATGTAATTAAGACTGCTTATAATCTAGGGGCAATCTGTGTTGAAAAGCATTATACACTTGATAAGACATTAAAGGGTAATGACCATTACCATGCAATGGATCCAGAGGATGCAAGGCGTATTTTAAGTGATATAGACACTCTTGATATGTTGCGTGGAAATGGGGATATTAAGTGCCTTGATAGCGAACTGACTGCAAGAAAAAATGCAAGAAGATCAATAGTATCAGCTGTTTCAATCAAAATGGGAACTGCTATTACTGAGGATATGCTTACTTATAAGAGACCAGGAACTGGTATTTCTCCTGACAGAATGGAAGAAATAATTGGTATGGTAGCTAAAATGGATATTGAAGAAGATACAATTCTTCAGGATGAAATGCTTGTAAAGGTTGAAGTTTAAGACTTCTTTATACATATATGTCAAATACAAATAAAGTACTCAAGTCGGGAATATGGTATACCATATCAAGCGTTGCAATAAGAGCAGTTGCGATCATTACAACACCGATTTACACCAGTATGCTGACACCAGATGATTATGGTATTGCAAATACATTTAATTTCTGGATAGAAATGTTTAATATCATCACATGTCTGTGTGTTGTATACAGTATTGGTAGAGCTAAAATAGATTTTAAAGAAAAATTTGATGAATACATGTCTGCATTACAGGGGCTTTCAAGCTCCTTTGCTTTTCTTGTGCTAATATTTGCATTTATTTTCAGGGATACTATTTCAGTACTGATAAAATACGAGGTTCCACTTGTTATAGTATTGTTTGTATATCTTTGCGTATACCCATCTGTTGAGTATATGTTGCAAAAATGCAGATATGAGTACAAATATAAAGAAAATATATCTATTTCACTTATTACATGTTTTGGAACAATCATATTTTCTGTTGCATTAATACTATTATTTAATGATAAAAGATATTTCGGTAAGATTATTGGATCAATTCTTCCTACATTTCTTTTAGGTGTTTTCTTTTACTTTAAAATACTTCTAAAAGGAAAAACATTCTTCAAAAAAGAATACTGGGTTTATGCTCTTAAATTTGGTCTTCCAATGATTCCACATGCTCTTGCTTTAGTGGCATTGGCACAGATTGACAGAATAATGATTAGAGATTTAAAGGGCGATGCAGCTGTAGGATTATACACATTTGGATACAGTTTTGCGACGCTTCTTGCTATTTTCACTAATGCAATTGGTCAGGCGTGGCTTCCATGGTTTAACGAGCAGCTTGATGCAGGGAATAAAGACAAAATAAAAGATATTCAAAAGAAATTAGTGTTGCTTGGAATATTTTTAACAATAGGATTTATTACTGTTGCACCAGAAGCCCTTATGATTTTATCACCAAGAGCAAAGGCATACTGGGTGGCTAAATGGGTTATTCCACCTGTTGCCCTGGGAACACTTGCTCAGTATTTTTATACAAACTATGTCAATATTGAGCTTTTCTATAAAAAGACTCCAATTATTGCAGCAAGCTCAATTGTAGCTGCTGTAGTTAACTGTATTTTAAACGCGATTGCTATTCCAAGATTTGGATATATATCAGCAGCATACACAACATTAATCAGTTATTTATTCCTTATGCTATTTCATTACATTGCAACAAGATTTGTGTTAAAAGCAAAGGTTTATTCTGATTCATTTATGTTTCTTGGATGTTTATTTGCTATAGTACTTGGGCTATCTGTAATGGCATTTTATGGTGATGGAATACAAATCGCTCTTATGCGATATGGATTTGCAATAATAGTTCTTGGAATTTTTGCATTTATTAGAAGAAATGATATAATTATTCTGTATAAATATATATTGGAGAAGTATGTTCATAAAGCCAGTGCGTCAAAATAATTAATGACGGACTGTATTAGTTATGTTTAGGAATAAAAATATGAAAACACTTATAGTAATCCCTGCAAGAGGGGGCTCAAAAAGAATACCAAGAAAAAATGTACGTATCATGTGTGGAAAGCCACTCATTTGCTACAGCATTGAGAATGCGAAGTCTCTTAGAGAATTTATGGATGTAGATGTTGTTGTTTCTACAGATGATGATGAGCTTTCAGGTATCGTGGAAAAAAGAGGAGTAGTTGTAGTTAAGCGTCCTGCTGAACTGGCAACAGACAAGGTTACTCTTGATCCAGTAATATACCATGCTGTAGTCACAATGGAAAAAGAGAAGGGTGTTAAATATGACACTGTAATTACTATGCAGGCAACCTCCCCAACTCTTAAGGCTGAAACAGTAAAGAAAGCAATTGAATTTTTTGAAGAATCTGAATTTGATACAGTTATTTCAGCAATGAATAAGCCTCATCTTTCATGGGGCGTAAAGGATGGAAAGATTGTAAAGAATTATGAGAAAAGATTAAATTCTCAGGAGCTTCCAGCAAATTACCTTGAAACAGGTGGATTTTTAATTACAAAGCGTGAGTGTGTTAAGGAAGATGGCCGTATCGGAAGTAATGTAAGTATCTTTGAAATATCAGAAGATGAGGCAGTTGATATTGATACATATTCTGATTGGGTACTTTGTGAGAATATACTTAACAGAAAGAAAATTATTTTCAGAACTGTTGGTAAGATGCAGATTGGAATGGGACATGTATACAGATGTCTTACTCTTGCATATAAGCTTACAGGCCATGAGCTGTTATTTGTTCTTGATTCTGGAAGTGACATCGGTATTGATAAGGTTAAGGAATCTAACTTCAAGCTTGTAACAGTTGATAATGAAAGAGAGTTTGAAGATGTTCTTGTAAAAGAGAAGCCAGACATCATTGTAAACGACATACTTGATACTACAGAAGAGTATATGAGTATATGTACAAGAAATGCTGGAAGAGTTGTTAACTTTGAAGATGTAGGACCAGGGGCAAAATATGCAGATGCAGTAATTAATGCTCTTTATGAAAAGGGTGAAAGACTTAGCAACGAATACTATGGATCAAAATATTTCTGCATAAGGGATGAGTTCCTTGAAGAGAATCCAAAGGAATTTTCAGAGACTGTAGAAAATGTGATGATTATTTTTGGCGGGGCTGACCCTTCAGATTTAACAGGACGTTTGTACTCAATTTGTAAAAAACTTCATGCAGATCATAAAGATATTAATTTCCATTTCCTTATTGGATTTGCATACAGACATAAAGATAAGATTGTTACTGATGAAGAAAACAATATTTTCATACATAATGACGCAAAGAGAGTAAGTGCATATATGAGTTCGATGGATCTTGCAGTTACTTCTCAGGGAAGAACAGTTTATGAGCTTGCAAGCATGGGTGTTCCATCTGTAGTTTTAGCTCAGAATCCAAGGGAAGCAGAGCATGTATTTGCAGGTATTCAGAACGGATTTATTAACCTTGGAATTGGTACTGAAACTGATGATACAACAATTATTTCTACTATTGAGTGGCTTATTAGTACACCAAAGGTACGAATGGAAATGAGAAAGCTTCAGCTTCAGAAAGACTTCTCAAAGGGACAGAATAGAGTTATTCGTTTGATTTTAGACGATTTTGATAATGATGAGAGATGAACTTGATGTGATGGCGGTTTCGCTTGATCACAATACTGAAAATAATTATATAGGGCTTGGCAGTTTAGAACCAGAAGAGCCACTTATTACAGCATCACAAAGTGCAGTAATGTCATCTATGAATAGGCTTGAAAATAGAAAGGTTCTGTTAGTAAATACTGTTGCTGGTACAGGAAGTGTTGGAAGACTTGTTACAGGTCTTTATGATACTCTAACGGATAATGGTTATCAGTGTCTTATTGCATACGGCAGAGGAGAAGCGCCAGGAAATCGTAATTCATACAGAATTGGTGATGATTTCTCAGTATATGTACATGGTGGACTTAGCAGAATTAATGATAAGCATGGATTTTATTCTAAGCGTGCCACAAGAGAATTTATTGATGTTATTGAAGATTTTGATCCAGATATAATACATCTTCACAATGTACATGGATATTATCTTAATATTGAGATTTTGTTTAAATACATAAAACAGTCCGGAAGAAGGGTCATATGGACGCTTCATGATTGTTGGACATTTACAGGCCATTGCTCTCATTTTGAGTATATTGGATGTATGAAGTGGCAGACAGGGTGCTTTAAGTGTGAACAGCTTAATGAATACCCAAAGTCAATTGCTGCAGATAATTCTACATTTAACTATCAGAAAAAGAAGGAATTATTCACAGGCATTGAAAATATGACTCTTGTTACTCCATCTGAGTGGCTTAGAGAAAGAGTATCTCAGTCATTTATGAAAGAGTACCACACTGTCGTTGTGCCTACTGGAATTAACCTTGAAGAGTTTAGCCCTGTGGCAGAAGATGTTACTAATTCAAATCTTATATTTAAGCTAAAAAATTCACTTAACGTAAGAGATAAGCTTGTTCTTCTTGGAGTAGCTAATCCATGGAGAGAAAGAAAAGGACTTCTCCAGTTTGAGACACTGGCAAAATCAATAAGTGACAGATATGTAATAGTTCTTCTTGGATTAAATGATGCTCAGCTAAATGAGCTCCCAGAGTCAATAATTGGACTTGCAAGGACTGACAGTACGGAAGAACTGGCAGCATTATATTCAATGGCAGACATATATGTGAATTTAACACTTGAGGATACTTTCCCTACAACTAACATTGAGGCTCTTGCCTGTGGTACTCCTGTTGTTACATTTAAGGCAGGTGGCAGTGCAGAGAGTATTGATGACACATGTGGTATTGCTGTTGAGAGAAATAGTATTCAAGGTGTAATTGCAGCATTCGACAAGATTCTTTCTCAGAGAGGAATAATGTATACACCGGAAATGTGCATGCGACGTGCACGACTTTATGATAGAAATTACCGCTTCCTTGAGTATATTCAGGAAGTTTACGAAGGAATGTAGTTTGAAAAGTTTTTGTACTAAATTTCAAAGATCAATAATAGCAATAATAGAATTTGTAATGTACGGTGCAGCTCTTGCAGCGTTCTTTATGCTATTTTCAATTGACAATCCAGAAATTATTTCGTTATCAAGAACAGCAGCAGTAACTCTTTCTACATATGTGCTTATGCTGTATCTTTTAACAAATATCTATGGCGGATTTGATGTCGGCAGAAAACGTAGAAGAGAAATTGTTATATCCCTTGTACTTACTGGGATTTTTACTGATGTAATTACATATTTTGAACTTACTATTATGAAAACAAATGAAGCAAATAATGCCACATTTACTATAGAAAATGTAGGTATATTGTTTGCTGTATTTTTAGTTCAGATAATTATTTATATCCTTATGACCTATCTTGGAACAGCCTTTTTCTTCTGGATTAATGAGGCTGAGAAGTGTCTAATTGTAGCTTCTGACGTAGAGGAAGCAAAGAGAGTTCTTAAGGCTATGCAGATGTTTGCAAGAAGGTACTCTGTAAATGAGATTGTAAGCATTAATGAAGAAAACTTAGAAGAAAAAATGCTCGCAGCAGATTCAATAGTTTTATATGAAGTACCTGTGGAAAAGAGAGTTGAAATAGTAGATTTCTGTTATCAGAACCTTAAAAATATTTATTTTAATCCTCAGATTGCAGATATTCTTGAGCACAATTCAAAATCAGAAGTAATTGATGACATATCATTTTTCTCATGGAAATTCCATATGATTACGTTTGAACAGCGTATTGTTAAAAGACTGATGGATGTAATCATTTCAGCGTTAATGATTGTGGTGTTGTCCCCGCTCCTACTCATAAGTGCAATATGCATCAAGAAGAATGATGGAGGAAAGGTACTTTTTAAACAAAAAAGAGCAACTGTTCATGGCAAAGTATTTGAAATCTATAAGTTCCGTACAATGAAAGAAAACGTTGAAAATAAATCAACATTTGTAGGAGATGACAGAATTACTTCTGTAGGTAAGGTGCTTAGAAAATATAGAATAGACGAATTACCTCAGCTTTTTAATATTTTAAAGGGCGACATGTCTTTAGTTGGACCTAGACCAGAAATGCTTGAAAATGTTAATGAATACACAAAAGAACTTCCAGAGTTTAGGTATCGTCTTCGTATGAAGGCAGGCCTTACAGGATATGCTCAGATTATCGGTAAATATAATACGACATCAAAGGATAAGCTTATGCTTGATCTTATGTATATAGAAAATTATTCGATTTTAAAAGATATACAGCTTTTATTTAGAACTCTGCTTGTAATTTTCAAGGCAGAGGATTCTACAAGTGCTTTTCAGAATGATGAGGAAAATGAAAATGGCTGATTTTTCCATTATTACTGTTACTTTTAATAGTGAAAAGACACTTAGACGTGCAATGAATTCTGTTATTAACCAAACTATGGCACCTGTTGAATACATTATTGTTGATGGTGGTTCGACAGATAAAACTGTAGAAGTTGCAGAGAGTTTTAAAGAAGCTGCTATATCAAAGGGCATTGAGTTAAAGATTGTATCTGAACCAGATAACGGAATGTATGATGCCATGAACAAAGGTATTGCAATGGCAAAGGGACAGGTTGTTGGAATGATTAATTCTGATGACTATTATGAACTAGATGCAATTGCAAAAGTAAACAGAGTATATGAGAAGGACAGCTTTGATTTATTCTGGGCAGATATATATATGCATATGCCAACTGGTAGCAAATTTGTAAAGCACGCAAAGAATAGAAATTATATGACAAGCCGTGACTGGAATCATCCTACAACATTTATTACAAAGGAAATATATAGGAAGTACCAGTATAGAAACGATACTATTCACGATGACTATGACCTTATCCTAAGAATGAAAAAAGATGGGGTAAAAGTAAGCGTTTTAAATGAACCATTAGCGAACTTTACAATGAATGGAGTTAGTCATCAAAGAAGTATTAAAGGTGCAATAGAGAGAATACAAATAAAATACGATATCTACAGAAGAAATGGCTATTCAAAATTTTACATTGTTGAATGCGTAGGTGTCGAACTTGCAAAACTTATTTTAGGATAATGATAAAGACACTTACTTTTTATTCAAATTATTTTAATCATCACCAGAAAGCATTATGTGATGAATTTTACAATATACTTGGCGATGGTTTTACATTTGTAGAGACAATGCCAATGGAAGGCTTTAGGGCAAATATGGGATGGGGCGAGGAGACTCCTTCATATGTACTTAAAACCTATGAGTCTGATGCGAATAGTAAGAAGGCAGATAAGCTTGCAGTTGACTCAGACTTAATAATTATGGGTACAGCACCTGAAGAATACTGTGAAAGACGTCTTGAAGAAAATAAAATTACATTTAGATATTCAGAAAGACCTTTAAAGGAAGGCTTTATTAAATTTTTTATTCCACGACTTACAAAAAAGTACATTAGGATGCATTTGAAAAATAGGGATAAGAATATATATGTGCTTGGAGCAAGTGCGTTTACGTCTCTTGACTTTAAAAAGATGTTTAATTCATATCCAGATAAATGCTATAAATTTGGATATTTTCCTGTTCATAAGGAATATGATATTGAAAAGCTTCTAAAAGAAAAGAAGGAAAAAGCAAATGGAAAAGTATCTATTTTATGGCTTGGAAGGATGCTTAAACTAAAGCATCCCGAAATGATGGTTAAAGCGGCAAAAAAGCTAAAAGATAAAGGGTATGATTTCAGCGTCCATATGGTAGGCGAGGGTGAGATGAGACCTGTATGCGAGAAGCTTACTAAAGATTATGGTCTTGAAGATGTTATTTCTTTTGAAAATTTTTTGTCTCCAGATGAAGCAAGAAATAAAATGGCTGATTACCAGATTTATGTAATGACTTCAAATAAGCTTGAGGGATGGGGATCAGTTATTTATGAAGGCCTTAATGCAGGATGTGCTGTTGTTGCAAGCCATATATGTGGCGCGACACCTTGGCTAGTAGAAGATGGTAAGTGTGGACTTGTTTTTAAAAGTGAGGATGTAAATTCACTTACTGAAAAGTTAAAGAAATTACTTGATGAAGAAAATCTTATAGATGAATATGGGGAAGCTGCATATAAAAAAATGCATGATAAATGGAATCCATTAAATGCAGCAAATTCAGTTTTAAAGCTTGCTGAAGGCCTTATGGCAGCAGGTGCAGATGGATATAAAGTAAAAGAGCCTGCAAAGGAATATGTAATAGAGAGTGGACCATGCTCTAAGGCGCCATATTTGAAGAATAACTGGTTTATTTAATATATGAAAAAGATACTTTATTTAATGGAATATCCAATTGATCTCCCTGGTGGTGGTCAGATGTCTACGGAAACGTTATGTACAGGGCTTACAGAAATGTCAGATTATAAGCCTTATGTATGCTGCCCAGAGCTTTTAAATAAAAATAAATCGGATTATCCATTTGAAATAGTTACATATAAATCTGATGAAAATAGAGAAGATACAAAACTTAAGAGAATTCAGAATTTTCTCAGTAGAATTGCATCTTTCAAAAGAATAATTAAGAGTGTTAATCCGGACTTGATTCATGTTTCAATGTCAGAGTCGCTAATTACATTTGGTTTTTTAAGGTGTCTTGGATTTTTTAGCAAAATCCCATTTGTATATACAGACAGAGGCCTTGCCTACGGATACAGAAAACATTCTATGATTTGTATTAAAGCAACGCTTAAACATGCAAAGAGACTTCTTACAACAACAGAATTTAATAAATCTCTTTGGAGTAAGGAAAATCTAAGCTGCGGTATTGCTGTCATACCAAATACAATTAGTAAAGCATTTTCTGATTTTGATGAAGGAAAGAGAAAAACTGAAAAAGCAAAGCATGGCATAGATGAGAATGAATTTGTGATTGGCTTTGCAGGAAGAATTTCTGAAGAAAAGGACTGGATGTTTGTTCCAGAGCTTGTAAAAGCACTTCATGATGCAGGAGTAAAGTTTAAGGTTGCTCTTGTTATTTCTGTATATGAGGCAATTGATTTTGGTATGGTATCAGAAATAAAAAAGGGTATAATAGATAGTATTGGTGAAGATAATCTTATTTACATGCAGGATTTATCACAGGCTCAGATATCTGATTATTACTATATGGTTGATGTGTTTGTAATGTCATCCATGTTTGAATCATTTGGAAAAGCAGCTGTTGAAGCAATGAGTAGAAAATGCTCTGTTGTATCAACTTCAGTTGGTGGATTAAGTGAAGTTATTGGAAAAGAAGAGAATCTTTATACAAAGGATACAGTCAACAGATTTGTATCAAGAGTTAAGGAGTTAGCTGAAAACAGAGAAGAAGTAATAAAAGATGGGGAATACTTCTATAACAGATATAAAAATAATTTTACAATAGAAGCAAATGTGTCAAAGCATATGGCACTTTATGATGAAATATTAGGATAAAACAATGTTTGAATATTTAAGAGAAAATAAACAAAACGAATCATATTCAATGCACTCAATGGATGAAGTGTATGAGTGGCTTGACTCTGTTTCAAAAAAGACAGAGGTTAATATATCTCATATTTCTTTAGATGAGTGTGATCCATGGTTTTATGATGAGATTGGTGGATGCATACGAAACGCCAAGGGCTCATTTTTTAAGATATATGGAGCAAAGGAATATGAAGGAGATAAGCTTGTTTTTTCACAGCCTATAATTGATCAGAGTGAAATAGGTTTTCTTGGAATAATTTGCTGCAAAATAAATGATACATGGCATTATTTAATGCAGGCAAAAATCGAGCCAGGAAATGTAAATGTTGTGCAGTTATCACCGACACTTCAGGCTACAAAAAGTAACTTTACAAGAGCTCATGGAGGTAGAGAACCAGAGTTTTTACAGTATTTCCTTAACATGAAACATGAGGACATTATTGTAGATCAGATTCAGTCTGAACAGGGATCAAGATTTCTAAAAAAGAGAAACAGAAACGTTATTATTAAAACAGAGGAAATATTAGAAGAAAAGAATAGCCATAGATGGCTTACACTAGAGCAGATAAAGGAACTTATGCATCACGATAATGTGGTGAATATGGATACAAGAACGGTTCTTTCATGTATACCCTATGTCCTTATGGGACAAGAGGGAGATGTTCCATTTAAAGACAAGGATTATTTCTATAAGACTGCATGGAACATGAACAGAAAAACAATTGTCAGTCTTTATAATGAAATAAATAATTATAAGATGTTAGCAGGACGAAGGACAGAAACCGTGCCATTATTTAGTCTTGATAATTGGCATATGAAGGATAATGTCTTTATGTGTGATGAAGATTATCCATTTAATGTTATATTCTGTGATATCGCGATTGAAGGACGAGAAGTTACTCGCTGGCGACAGCCATTATTTGCTGCAACAGGAAAGGGACTATTTGGACTGATTTGTTGTGATGATGATGGAGTGCTTAAGTTTTTGGTTAAACCAAGGGCAGAAATTGGATGTTTTGATAATATTGAAATAGGTCCTACAGTTCAAAGAGAGCCTTATTCTAAAGAAGAGCCTGACGTGGTTGAAAAACTATTTAATGAGAAGCTTCTGGCGAAAAAAGATATAATAGTTGATACGATTCTTTCAGAAGAGGGTGGAAGATTTTATCAGGAAGAAAATCGTAATGTTATAATATCTGTTGATAAAAACGAATTAAAGGATTTGCCTGATGGATATATACTAAGTGATTATGGAACACTTAATATTTTAACTCAGGTTAATAACTGTTTGAATATTCAGTTGAGAAACTTATTATCACTACTAGAAATATAAAAGGAATGAAAAATGAAATTTGGTGTACTTGGAGCAGCTGATATTGCAAAAAGAAGATTTTTACCAGCACTTAATAAATGTGAAAATGCTGAATTTTTAATGCTTGCTGTATCATCTGAAGAGAGATTAGAAGCGGGAAGGGCTCTAGCAGAAGAGTTTGGTGGTAAAGCTATTGTCGGTTATGACAAGCTTTTAGAATGTGAAGAAATAGAGGCAGTTTATATTCCTCTTCCACCATCGCTTCATTATGAGTGGGCGAAGAAAGCGCTTCTTGCAGGTAAACATGTATTTGTTGAAAAACCTTCTACAATAGATGTAGAAGATACAGAAGATCTTGTAAATATAGCAAAAGAAAAGAATCTTGCTATAATTGAAAATTATGGATTTATACATCATCCGCAGATGACACTTATAAAGAAGCTTATTTCAGATGACGCAATTGGGGACATTAGAAATGTCAGAACTGCATTCGGTTTTCCAAAACGTCAGCCTGATGATATTCGTCATCAGAAAGCTCTTGGAGGCGGAGGTTTACTTGACGCAGGCGGCTATACGATAAAGGCTGGTTTTGAATTACTTGGTGAGTCATCAGAGGTTGTTACAGCAAGCCTAAACTATATTGATGGTTTTGAAGTTGATATGTATGGTACTCTGACTATGGAAAATGCTATGGGACATACATTACAGGCTTCATTTGGAATGGATAATTTTTATAAATGTGAGCTAGAAATCTGGGGACAAAAAGGAATGATAAAAGCACCTAGATTTTATACAGCACCTGATGGTTTAAAACCACAGGTAATTCTTACAACAAATGATGGCGAAACCATATATGAAGCAGATAGTGCAGATCAGTTTTTATTACAGACAGAGTATTTTATGAACTGTATTAAAAATGAAGAAATGAGAAATAATGCATATGACGAATTGCTTAGACAGATTGAACAGATTGCATATGCTTTTGATTTAGCAGAATAGGAGAGAAAAATGGTACCAATTAATGAATTAGTAAGAGGATTTAAGCTTTATCAGGATGAGTATGAGAAAAAGGTCATTGATGTATTAAGAAGTGGCTGGTATGTACTCGGTAAGGAAGTTGAAAATTTTGAAAAAGAATTTGCTGATGCTCTTGGTGAGAATGTTTATGCAGCAGGTGTAGATAACGGACTTGATGCAATTATGTTAGGACTTATGGCAGCAGGCATTAAAGAGGGTGATGAAGTAATTGTTCAGGCAAATGGATACATTGCTACAATGCTTGGTGTTATGCAGTGTGGTGCTACTCCAATTTTTGTTGAGCCAGATGAATATTATCAGCTTGATGTAAATAATATCGAAAAAGCTATGACAGATAAAACAAAGGCAGTTCTTGTTACTCATCTTTATGGACAGGCTACAAGAATGGAACCAATTGTGGACTTCTGTAATAAACATAATCTTATGTTATTTGAAGACTGTGCTCAGTCTCATTTTGCAGATTATAAGGGTACAAACACTGGATTATTTGGTGTTGCAGGATTTTATAGTTTCTATCCAACAAAGAATCTTGGTGGATTTGGAGACGGTGGTGGAGTTGCATCAAAGGATGAGGAATTGATTAAAAAAGTAAAAACTCTTCGCAATTATGGAAGTGACAGAAGATACCACAATATTGAAGTTGGATTTAATGCAAGACTTGATGAGCTTCAGGCAGGTATATTAAGAGTTAAGCTTTCACATATGGAAGAGTTACTTGCAAACAGAGCTCATATTGCAAACAGATATATTGCAGAAATCAATAATCCGCTTGTTAGATTGCCAGAAACAGCTGAAGGCTGCAGACATACATGGTATCAGTTTGTAGTAAGAGTTGATAATCAGGATGGATTTATTGAATTCCTTAAAGGAAAAGATGTTGGAACAGATATTGCTTGGAAGGTTCCACCATATCTTCAGCCATGTATGGAATATCTTGGATATAAGAGAGGAGATTTCCCTATTACAGAGAATATTTGTGATACGATAGTAAATCTTCCTATGATGGACTACATGGATGATGCTGAAATCACAAAAGTTATTGAAGCAGTAAATGCATATAAGGGCTAATGGAGGGAATATGAGAAGCTGGAATTTCATTAAGCTTAATAAAGTAGTAGAGGAAGATGGAAGCTTACTTGTAACAGAAGTAAATAACAGAGTTCCATTTGAAATAAAAAGAATTTTCTTTGTTAAAGAGGTAATTGCAGGCGCAAGTCGTGGAAATCATGCAACAAAGAAAACAAAGCTAATTCTTGTACCAATTGCTGGAAGTTGTAAGGTCCATGTTGATAATGGCGAGGTACAAGAAGATATTGTTATGGATGATGATACAAAAGGTCTTTATATTGATGAAATGGTATGGAGATCAATGTATGATTTCACTCCTGATTGCGTTATGATGGCTATCTGTGACCGTCCATATGAGCCAGGAAATGAAACATACGAAGATTATGATGAGTATATGAATGCATTAAAAAAAGGAGAATAGGATGAGTAAAATCTCTATTATTATCCCTGTATACTACAATGAAGATACACTTATGCCACTTTATCAGGAAATGAAGGATAGAATTCTTGATACAATTGGTGAATACGAGATTGTAATGGTGAATGATGGATCAGAAGATAAATCATGGGAAATCATGAACCAAATTCGCGATATGGATGAAAATGTAAAGTGTGTAAAATTATCAAGAAACTTTGGTGAGCATGCGGCAATTCTTGCAGGATTATCAGAGTGTACAGGTGACTGCGCAGTTACAAAGCAGGCTGATTTAGCTGAAGAACCTGAACTTATTGTAGAAATGTATGATAAGTGGAAGGAGGGCAATAAAGTAGTTATTGCTACAAGAGCGAAAAGAGATGATCCATTCCTTAAAAAGCTTTTTGCGAACACATATTATAAAATTATGCGTGGTGCAGTAAATAAAAATATGCCAGAGGGCGGATTTGACTGCTTTTTAATGGATAGAAAAGTGATTCAAGTATTAGAACTTCTTGATGAGAAAAATTCTTCTCTTGAGTTACAGCTATTATGGGCTGGTTTTAAAACAGCTGAAGTTCCATATCATAGAAAAGAAAGAGAAGATGGTGGAAGTAGTTGGACTCTTGCAAAGAGAATTAAGCTTGCTATGGATTCAATGATGAGTTTCTCATATTTTCCAATTAAATTTATGACATCAGTGGGATTTATTTTTGCATTGATAGCCTTTATTTGGATAATTGAAACAGTAATAGAATACTTTGTAATGGGTGTACCCGTACAAGGTTGGACAACGCTTATGTGTTTAGTGTTATTTTCAACGGGACTTATACTTTCAATGCTTGGAGTATTAGGAGAGTATTTATGGAGAACACTTGACGCAAGCAGAAACAGACCAGTATTTATTGTGGATGAAGTAAACGATGTCAGAAAAAAATAAATCAGGAGTATTTAAAAGCTTCTTAGATTACTTTTATGGCAATTTCATAGTGTTGTTACTAGGGTTTATTTCAACTCCTTTAATAACAAGATTAATGTCAACGGACGAATACGGCAGAACAGCTATGTTTCAGTCCGTTGTTTCCATTATTTACATATGTGCTATTCTGGGTCTTGACCAGGGATATATAAGATATTTCTATAAAGACGGTGTTAGCAAAAAGAAGTTGTTTTATCAGTGTCTTTATCCGTCATTAGTTCTTATATTGTGCCTGGCTTCAGTCTATTTTATCTTCTCAAATAGCTTTAATTATCTTTTATTTGAGAGAAGTTCACTTGATATAACTCTGCTCGTAGTAGGATATGTTATTACCTCTGTATTTGAAAGATTTTTGTTTTTAAATATAAGAATGGATCAAAGAGGTAAATTATATTCTAATCTGAACATATTATCAAAAGTTTTATATATTTCGTTTATTGTCATTTTTGTAATGATACTTGGAGATGATTTTAGAGTTGTATTGTATGCGCTAACATTGCCTCTTGCTATTGTTACATTTGGACTTATGATACGATTTGTTTTCATAAATCGACATGAAAAGGTGAATGTATTTAAGCTTGATGAGAATGGTGTCAGTGAGAGCGAATTGTTAAAATATTCAATTCCATTTATTCCAATGCTTCTTATGGAGTGGCTGTTATCAAGTATGGATAAATGGTCAATAAGATTTTTTAATGATTTTTCAGAGACTGGTGTATATTCTGCTGCAATGCAGATTATGACAATTATACTAACAGTAAAGATTACATTTGTAGCATTCTGGTCTCCAATTGCAATGGAAAAATATGAGAATGAGTCAGAAGAAAAATGTAAAGAATTCTTTGCAGATATATTTTTAAAAACGCAGTTTTTGTGTATGTGTCTTGCGTTTGGGCTAACAATTTGTAGGGGAATAATTGTACTTTTTCTTGGAGAAAAATACAGAGCTGCTATTAGAATAATTCCATTTCTTACTTTAATGCCAGTACTTAGTATTTTATTTGAAATGACAGGTCAGGGTGTTAAATTTGTAAAGAAAATTAAGTATTTTAATTATGCATCATTTGCAGCAATTATTTGTAATCTTATTGGAAATGCTATACTTGTTCCAAGGTATAAGGGTGTTGGAGCAGCTTTAGCAACAGGTATTACATACATTGTGTATTTTGCAATAGGTACATATTTTGCAAAGAAGTGCTATCCAGTTGATTACAAATTAAAGACGTTTATCCTTTCAATGATTATTTACATAGGCTATGCAGGTTATGCTACATATACGGATAATCAGATTTTGAGTGCTCTAGTTGGTGTCATATTATTTGTTGTTCATTTACTAATTAACTATAAAACTATAAGTTCTCTTGTAAGCATGATTAAGGGAATGATTAAGAAAGAAAACAAGTGATAAAATTTTTACTTATTTTAATACCTGGTATTATTTGTATGATAATGATCAGGCTAAAAAGTAAATATAGAATGCAGATTACTGCTGGATTTATCGTGTTCGTTATTTTAATGAACATTATTTATAATGCAAGATTTATTAATAGTCTTATTAATTTGCATACTACAGTAAATCAGCTCATATACCAGGAAGAGTATGCAGACTCCCTGGAATATCCAGATGCCCTTATTAATATTTTAATAGATGGAAAAACCGTTTATATGAAAGAAGACTATAAAACAATTCCAGAATCAGAGGAACTTGGTTTTAACTGGATGTATGGGTATTTCCACTATATTGCACCATCAGAATATTTTGAACATTATGGAAGTAAAGTGATTCATGATGAATCATTAAATAACATTGTTATTGAACACGATGAACATCCGGAATTAGAGGATATTGGATATGCAAATGATATGCTAAGAAATGTATGCCTATTTCATCCTGATACAACAGCGGCAGCAGACTATTTCTTCCATTACTGGTATTACAGAGAATGGGTTAAAGGCATGCATATTTATGCAAATCTTGATGGAATAAAGGACGCTGATGAGCTTGTGCTTATATGGCAAAATGTTTCAGAAGATGAAGAAACAGAAGATTTATATTTAATGACAAAGCAATATTTTGATGAAAATATTGCAAAAGGGAATTTTTAGTTTATGAAAGAATTGCTTTACGTAATAACTGAAGAATTAAGCTTTTGCTTTTTTGTTAGGCAATTACTTACTGTAATTATTCTTTTTGCTCTAGGTTATGTAATTAATTACATTGCTACATGGAATAAAAATGATGAAAGAATGCCAATTATAAGGGTCATTTTATCATTCCCTGTTGGACTTTCTGTATTTACAGTAAGTGGTCTTTTTATGCTTATTTTTAATATTGATTACAACTCTTTAAATATATTATTTGGTGTAATTACACTAGTATTGATACTACTAATGTTTTATAGGCCAAAGTGGAATCTCTTTTTTAATAAAAAAACTGCAATTCTTTTTGGGATAGGGATTATTCTTGCAGTTATTTCTGTATCAGGTATTATTTCCATCGGTTTTTCAAATGATTCAATGTATTATTATTCTGCATATCCTCATGAAATAGTACGATATGGTCATTTGTGGCATAAGTTTGATACGTTTCTTACAGATGTAGGTCAGGGTACCGCGGTAATAAATACACTTCCTTTCTTATTTGGTTTTAATGAAAGCTTTGGAATTCATAATTATTTCAATATTTCATTTATATGCTTCTTCTTTTATGCAGTATATGATGAGGCATGCGCATATTATGAAACGAAGAATTCACTTATATTTGCGACTATTTCTACGGGCTTTCTTGTAACATGTATGCCATTTGTTATTATTTCAAAATTAGTAGTAGCAAATGTCTATTTCATGGAAACTCTTTTTATTGTGTTATATCTTAACTATAAGTATAAAGACGATGAGAATGGACTTGTTTTCATTAGAGTATTATTACTGCTCATGGTTTCGTTTATTAGAATTGAGGGTGCACTTTTTGCAGGCTTTACGCTTCTAACTTACATAATGCAGCATGATTATAAAAAGAGAGATGTTGTGTGTGAAGCGGTTCCAGTAATTATCCTTCAGGCAATGTATTTTACAAGAATATATCTTCTTATTGATGAAATATATGCTCCATATACATTCATGAATAAAGGTAAGGCATTAGTTGCAGTTTTATTTAATATAGCTGTACTTATATATGGACTTGTGTTACCAGTGTTTAATGATAAATTGAGAAAATATTTATCACCAGTTGTTGTAACATTTTCAGCACTCATATTAGTTAATGCTTTGCTATTTTTATATGATCACAGCCTGTTTATTGCAAATGTAAAAGCGCTTATGGGAAATCTGCTTTTAAACAGTGGATGGGGATTTTTTGCAGCAGTTGTAGTCGTATTTATTGCAATTGTTCCAAAGGTTAAAATTAAAGATTGTTATTTTGATTATTTCTTTATAGGATTCTTATTAGTATCATTTGCAGCCTGCTTTGCTCGTGGAGATGATCTTAGAATTGATTTGTTTGATTCTGGTAACAGAGTGCTTCTTCAGATTGTTCCATTTATTGTTTATGCATTTACCTTTAGGTTTATTAAGGCCTCATATATACTGTGCCACAAGGAACAGGAATAGCCTTAAAGTTATTAGCATAAATATAATCAAATACATATCCTTCAGTGACATTTGCATTAGGTGTTTTATCGCCTTCAACATCAGCAAATGCCTCATAGGAACCATATTCTTCATTAAGAAGTAAAATCACATCTGGGTATCTGTCAGGATGGATTTCATAATACTGTTTGAGTCTTTCATTAGACATCTGGTTACGCCACGCAGTTGGCGCGGCTATTTTCATATCGCTTATCAAATATCCAAATGGTAAAAGATTAGAAATAAGAAGGTTATTATTGCCTTTTGCAGATTCTCTCATACAGTATGTACTGATAACGTCATAAACATCATTGTACATGGCTAAGTGGTCTTCTGATGTGTATAATCCTCTAGCAGGACCGCATGTGATTTTTTCAGTAAGATTATTTAATCTATCATCTCTATATACTACTGTAATTCTAAGTAAAGATGTTTGAATAACCGTAATAAGTAAAATGACAGTGAACACTACCTTTACTGCCCTATAAATAAATGGAGTATTATTTAATAATTCTTTGCAAAAATCATATATTAAGATTACACATCCTATAGTCCCAATAAAGTGACCCATTGAAAGAACATAAAGCATACCAGTTGAAGAATAGCTGTATGTCAGACTGAGAAAAAGCCCACTAACAATAGTTAAAATAAATAATGTATAATTTTTGTTTTCTGTAATAAAAAAGATTGGAAGAGAGAATAGGAGCACTGCAGTATAAATATATCCTGGACATCCTATACTCTTACAAAAATATAAAGCAAATAAAACTATATCGATAAATAATATTACGCATTTTATAGGCAGTATTATTTTCCCTAATGTAGTCTTAAAATTATTATTTTTTGTATATTTGTAAGCGAGAATCACAATGAATACAATAAATGAACAACAAATGAATAAATAAGAAAATTTAGAAATCCTGCCATATATTTCGTCAATTGACAGATACATTTTCTTAAGTGGATAAAGTTTACTAGTTATATGCTCATCATCGCTTAATACATATGGAATTGAAGAAATAAAATCACTAATTTTTACATGAGAAATTAAATAAATTAAGAAAATAAAGGTAGGGACCAGTATTCCTGCAAAGGTATATTTAAATACATAAATAAAATCAAGTTTGCGATTGAATTTTTTAAGCCAATCAGTTTTACTAAAAAGTCTAGCAAGTAGTACAGTAAGAATTCCAGCAAAAACAGCTAAAACATAAACTACACTAAGCGTTGGCAAGCAAAGAACTGAAATGGCGAATAAAAAGCCAGCAAAAAATAGTGATACTTTATTTTTTTTGTATGTAATGTATCCAGAACTTATTTTAGAAAATTCAGATTCCTTCATATAGCAGTCATACAAAATGAGCATAGCAAGAAGAAACGTAAGTAAAGTAATGTTGTAATATGAAAGAGTTGCAATATTAAGATGAGTGTACCATTCTGTAAGTAATCCAGCTGTAAGTCCAAGTATTACTCCGTGATGCCTTTTTATGATGGAAAATACAACAATTGAAGAGATAAACTCAAAAAAAACATATAGTATTCTGAAATAAAGAATTATTCCATCAGTTTCCCCAGTTATATTTACATATAAAGAATATAGAGGAAGTGTTAGTATGCTTGATAACTGTGTTGGAAACCAGTCGTGATAAAAGAGACTGTCTCCATTATAAAAACGTCCTGAGATTGTGCTGTAGAGTGTCTCATCAGACCAGCAAAAACTGTAACGTGATTTGACGAGCAGTATTACACATGAAATAGCAAGAAATAATACAGGTATTAAGTTGTATTTTACTAGCTTCTTCATGATACTCCTTTATTGGATAATTACGTGTTTTGTGATATAGTATACTAGATTAAATTTGATTATTCAAACTAAGAGGTGGAATATGTCATTATATGAAAAAATAGTATCAGGAGAAGAAAAAATTTCTCTTGTTGGACTTGGATATGTAGGAATGCCAATAGCTGTTGCTTTTGCAAAAAAGGCTAAGGTTATTGGATTTGATTTAAATAAAGAAAAGATTGAAACATATAAATCAGGAATTGACCCAACATGTGAAGTTGGTGATGATGTAATAAGTTCAACAACCGTTGAGTTTACATCAGAGCCAGAAAAGCTTAAAGAAGCAAAGTTTCATATAGTTGCAGTTCCTACACCAATTAACCTTGATAAGACACCAGATCTTTTTCCTGTTGAATCTGCAAGTAAGCTACTTGGACAGAATTTAACAAAGGGTTCAATTGTTGTATACGAATCTACAGTTTATCCTGGTGTAACAGAGGACGTTTGTGTACCTATTCTTGAAAAAGAATCTGGTCTTAAATGTGGAATTGATTTTAAAGTTGGTTATTCTCCAGAAAGAATTAATCCAGGTGATAAAGTTCACAGACTAGAAAATATCAAAAAAATTGTGTCTGGTATGGATAGTGAATCCCTTGAAGAAATAGCAAAGGTTTATGAACTTGTTATTGAAGTTGGTGTTCATAGAGCAGGAAGTATTAAAGTAGCAGAGGCTGCAAAGGTTGTAGAAAATTCACAGAGAGATGTTAATATTGCTTTTATTAATGAGCTTGCAATGGCATTTGATAAGATGGGAATTGATACAAAAGAAGTAATTGATGCTATGAATACAAAGTGGAATGCTCTTGGATTCAGACCAGGACTTGTTGGTGGACATTGTATCGGAGTTGATCCATATTATTTCATTTATGAAGCAGAAAAACTTGGATATCACTCAAGAATTATTTCAGCATCAAGACAGATAAATGATGATATGCCAGCTTTTGTTGGAGATGCTATTATAAAGCAGCTTGTTCTTGCAAATAAGCAGGTTAAACAGGCAAAGGTAGTATTCTTTGGCGCAACATTTAAGGAAAACTGTCCAGATGTTAGAAACTCAAAGGTTATGGAGATTGTAAAATATCTTGATAACTATGAAATTAAGCCAGTACTTATAGATCCTAATGCTGATGCAAAAGATGTAAAAAGAAGTTATGGTGTTGAGTTATATGATGATAAAGATGGATATGATGCAGACTGTGTAGTTCTTGCAGTATCTCATGATGAATTTAAAAATAAATCTCTTGCTGACTGGGGTAAGTATTTTAAAAACTGCAGCGACAGCGAGAAAGTAATTATTGATATCAAATCAATTCTTAATAAGGAAGAGGCTGAAAAGTCAGGATACAGATACTGGAGATTGTAAATGGGTCTTATCATAAATGCAGATGATTTTGGTAAAAATCAAAATGTAAATAAGGCTATAACGGAATGCTTTAATAAAGGCTTGATTAATCAAACAACAGTAATGGTTAATATGCCTGGAATTTATGAAGCAGTTGAGTTTGCGTCAAAAAATGGCTTCATTGAGCATGTTGGACTTCACATTAATCTTACAGAAGGGACTCCTGTTAGTGAATCAATAAAAAATAATCCATTATTTTGCGACTCAGATGGGAATTTCAATGCTGCATTTTATCATGATATAAAATTAAGACTTCATATGGAGGAAAAGTCAGTATTTGATATTGAACAGGAAATTGAGGCTCAGCTAAAACTGTATGGTGAGTTGGGATTTTTGTTATATCATTTAGATTCACATCATCATGCCCACACGAATTATCCTGTGTATAAAGCTATGAAGAATCTTTCCTCAGTCTATGATTTTTCTTCAATAAGACTTTCCAGGAATCTATATAAAGATCAGAATTTTTTAAAGAAGGCATATAAAAACTTCTATAACAAACAGATTAGAAGGATATGTAATAATACGGCAGATTACTTTGGATCATTTAAAGATGCAGCCACTTATTTTATATATCCTAATGCACAAAACTCGCTCGATAGTTTTAATGAGTTTTGTAATAAGTACGATTTGGAAATAATGGTGCATCCAATGTATACAGCAGATGGTATTTTGTCTGATGGGGACGTACCTTTCGAGAAAGAGAAAGAGCTTTATGAAGCTTTTAAAGAAATGTAAAATTGTTTTGCCAGTAGTAATTACAGCAGTTTTGCTGTGTATTATTTATGCAATAAAACATATATATCCATTTGGAAAACTTACAATAGATTATTATGATATGGCACAGCAGATTGCTGCGTTTTATTATCATATATATGATTTTCTGCATGGAGAGAAAGCACTATTTCTTGATCCATATACAGCTCTGTCTGTAAACATGTCTATGAGCACATCGGGCTGCTCGCATTTAAGCATATTTAATTTATTTTTCCTTTGTGTAAAGAGAAATATGCTTCTTGAAAGCTTTTCTTATTTTCTTATGTTAAAAATGATGCTTATGTCAGCATCTATGTATATTTATCTGCATAAAACAAGGAAGCTCCCATATTTATTTGAGATTATCTTTAGTGTTGGGTATGCTTTCTGCGGTTTTGTATTCGTGCTTTATGTAACAATACAGTGGATGGATATAGCAGTACTTTTCCCAATTATAATGCTGTGTTTACACAAAGTATTAAAGGATGGAAAAAGTATAGGGTACATTGTTACACTGACTCTTTCTATTGTCGCCAGCTATTACATAAGCTTTATGATTCTTATTTTCATAGTGCTTATTGTTGGGCTTGAAATGAGCGCAGACAGATTATTTGGAAAGGATGAAACTAAGAGAAAGAATCTGCATCTAACAGGCTTATTTATTGAAACAGTTGTTTCAATTTGCTTGTCACTATTCATATTATTGCCACAGCTTAAGCAGACTCTCATGTCAGCAAGATTTAATAACGAGAGTAGTGGTGGATTAATTGGAATGTATAGAGAAATATTAAGCTCTGTGAACCCTGCCTATACTACAAGATGGTTTACTCTTCTTGGATTATCTTTTGCATTTGCAGTTATATATGCCGGATTAATTAAAAACTATAAGAATAAAAAAATTGTATATCTTTCAGTTGGTACAATAATAATAATGCTTACGGAACTTTTTGTTGAAAGCGTTAATCTCATCTGGCATTTTGGGTCATATGTTCAGTATCCAATTAGAAATGGATTTATAATATATTTTACTGTTGTGTTAATTGCAGCATATTTTATTGAAAATGAGGAAATTAGATTCTCAGGATTTTCGCATATTGTTATTTCAGTTGCAATATGTATTGCAGCATTACTACTTGGAATTAGAAAATATGGAGCATTGTCAAACATTCCAGTAAGAGACACCTTCCATATATTAGCTTTTGTAATGGCAGCCTGTTTTGTTCTGTATTTTATTACGTGGGTATTTGATAAGGGCAAAATGACAGGAATGATTCCTGTATTTATGGCTGCAGAAATAATTTTTTATGGCTTTGTTTTTATTGGGCAGCCAACATTTATTACCGGATATTCAGAAGAACCAGAACAGGAAGGCGAGTATATTAGAATTTGTAATCAGCTCTCAGAAGCTTTTCATATTAGCCCTGATGAGGATACAGAATATTTAATCAAAAGAATAAAGAATCCGGATGAATCATTAAATGCTAATTATGGTCTTGTATTAAGAAGACCAGCACTTTCAAACTGGACGCATCTTCTTAATCCAAAGCTTGCAGATTCAGCTTCAAAGCTTGGATACACGGTGCAGTTTACAAGATTATTAGATAGTGGTGGTACAGTATTTTCTGATGCACTATTAGGTGTAAAAAATATTATTACCTGTGTTCCGCAGAACTCTGAACTATATACATTACGTGCGTCAAAAGAGGTGGTTGTTGACAGTGTTAGTGGTAAAAAAGCGTATTATTACTATTATGAGTGTAAATATAATCTTCCTTTTGGAATTGTTTCAGATGTAATAGGTGCGGATTTTGAAAATGATGATATTGTAGGAATTTATAATGATATATATGAGGCAATAACATCAGATAAAAGAAATATAGCTGAGTGGATTTACAACAGAGGAGAAATAATTGCAGATTCAAGTAGTATAAGGAAAGTGTCCATATCACCTAAAGTTAAGGGTAAAAGAGCTTTATATTATTTAGCCGATCAGGTAGATACAGATGATTACAATACTACAATAATTGTGAATGATAAAATAGTTAAAATCCCAAGTATTAAAGAAGTTGATAATGAGCTGTATCCGGCCCATTTTAATAATAATGCAGTGCTGCTGGGTGTATTTAATAATGAAAGCGTTAAAATTGATGTTCAGTTTAGTGGCAGAGATAAAGATGGAAACATAGTGGAGTCGAAATTTGATCCAAAAATTATGTCAGTAAGTCTTGATAGGCTGGCAGAACTTCGTAAATCTTATGAGGATGTTGTTACAAGAAGTGCAAATAAGAAACTATACGAGTTTAAACTTAATTCGGATGATGGTAAATATTTAACGTTACCTCTGGCATATGATAAGGGATATCATATTTATAATAATGGCACAGAAGCGGATATTCTGTCGATTGGAGATATATTTATTAGTATTCCGCTTAAAGAAGGTGTAAATGATATAACAGTTAAGTATTTCCCTGACGGAATGAAAGTGGGAATCTGTGCATCATTAGTAACTTTGGTTATTTGTATCGTATATTTTATTATAGATATGAAGAAAAATATCAGGTATATAGAAATACCACAAATAAATAATATCTATTTTGTGGGATGGTGTGCAGTCATTATATTTATGTATGTTATACCTGTAGTTTATGGAGTGATTTCATGGATCGTGTAAAAAATACATCAGTATCCAGATTTATATATAGTGTTTTACTAAATGTGGCGATTCTACTAATTTCCATATTAGTTTTTATCCCATTTTTTGAAGAAAATGATGATACTCATATTGCAATGATTGCTGAAGGTGCGTATGGAAATAGGGAATGGCATCTTATATATGAGAATGTAATACTTGGAAAGCTGTATAGCTTTTTATATTCCATTTTTAGTAATGTGAGATGGCATACAGTTTTACAATATGCGTTTATTTTCTTGGCATATGTTTCGGTGACATATGTAATATCAAAGCATAAGCATGGAATTACATTATCTTTAATCGCAGTTTTGGCAACATTTTATGAGTTGTATGTTTCACTTCAATATACAAAAACAGCCGCATTTTTATGTGGGGCAGGAATATTATTATTTTATGAATTCGTAAGAGATGGAGCATTTCTTGCAAAAAATAAAACATCTGTTTTAGCTGAAGCAGGGAAAAATCTGAAAGTTGAAAGGGCTTTTTATTTAGTATTTGGATTTATATACATAGTATATGGAACAATGCTGAGACCGGAAGGGCTGTTATTTGCACTTGTTCCACTATGTTTTATTGGGTTATTAGAGCTTGTAAGAACAAGGCAGATACTACTGTATTTAGTTGCGTTTGTTCCAACTGCTATAGTTTTGACTGGAGTTATATTTATTAACAATTCAGCATATAAAAATAATAGTGAGTGGGCTGAATTTATGGATTATAACAAGGCAAGAATGCAGCTTACTGATTATAGATATGACATTCTCTATTATCCTGATAATGGAGAGAAACTTAAAGAAATCGGAGTATCTGAAAATGATGCATTAATCATTGTTACATATCAGTTTGGTGATGATAATATTATTACAACAGACTATATGAAAAACATTAGTGACACATTTGGAAAGAAACCATTTACATTCAAAGTAATTAGAATGCTTTGGGGTAACATTTTAGAGGAAATAGGCAGGGTAAGTGTAGAACTGCCTGTGTTAATCTGCCTTGTGGCACTTCTAATTAGTGTAATTATTGTTGAAAGAAGTCGAAGTAACAGCGAATATATTACAGATGCTACTAGAAAATTTTATACTATGATTGGGATGGGAATAATATGCTCTGCAGCAATTATTTATTTTCAATATTCAGGAAGATGGAGTCATAGATTGGTGGCGGCTTTATTTATCCCGACAATTTTTGGAATCTGTTATATGCTCGATGGGGGAATTGATAGTAAAGAGGGACAGAAAATTATTTTTGGTGGAAACTTCAGAGATAGGTCAATGTTAATACTTGGCTTGTCATTAGCTGTTTCTATAGGCTTTAATGTATATAATTACACAGAAAATATCAAAGAGTATAATAATGTAAGAGATGAATATAACCTTGGAAAAAATGAGTTAAAACACATTTCTGAAGATAAAGATACATTATATGTTTTTGATACATTTACATTCCAGAATAGCTTTAAATACGATGTATTTGACGTAAATAGATTGGGTGAATTTGATAATTTTGTATCCTGCGGATCGTGGTTTATGAATAGTCCTATTACTAAAAAGGTATGTGATAAATATGGATATACAAACCCTTATGATGCACTGATTAATAACAGTGGAAATGCTGTTCTTATTGATAATTATTATCCAGAAGAGAAAGCATTGTTTTTGTCGGAACATTATGATAGATTATACAAATCAACGAAGACAGGGTCTAATAACGGGTTTGATGAATATATAATGGAGCAAAAGGTTGATTAGTTTTTTTAGTATTATAAAAATTGTAATATGGTTTTTACTTATTCCATTTTTGCTTGGATTGTCTGCAAATAAGACATTTAGAAATGAAGGAATAAGTATCCCTTTATGCATGGTATTTGGGTTTGCTGTAATGCTTGCGGTTTTTCAGATTTACGCAGTGCCAATGATAGCTTTTAGTACACCATTTCATGTTCTAAAAAATGTATGGGTAGTAACAATACTGATACTGGTGTTTGTTTCGATAGTTGTTAATAAAAAAACTCTGATAGATAGGGATTTCCTACTATTAAGAAAATCGAATTCAGATAACTTTACGAAGATAGTTTTTTTAGTTGCAGTAGTAATTATTGCATTTCAGACCTGGCTTCTTACATTTAATATGCACACAGATACTGATGATGTAAGGTTTATTTCTGAAGCATTAGAAGCGTTTGAGTGTGATACTATGCTTAAGCTTCATCCAATTACGGGAGTAGTGCTGGATTATGTTCATGGTGAACTGACAAAAGAACTTGCATCTCCGTATCCCTTTTTTATTGCGACAATAGCCAAAATCATAGGTGTTCATCCAGCAGTGACAGCACATGTTCTATTCCCAGTTGTTTTAATACCCTTGTGCTATGGGGTTATGTTCATATTGGGAGATTATTTTTTTGAAGATAAAAAGAAAATAGCTATTTATATGTTGATACTAAGTGTAATAATGCTGTTTTCCTTTGAATCTATATATGCTCTTGGATACACTCTATTAACAATTATATGGCAAGGTAGATCAATTGCAGCGACAATTATATTTCCAGTTTTATGGTATATATTTATGAAAATACTCACCGAAAATGCTATGGATCATAAAAAAAATATTTGGCTCATAGTAGTTTTGACAGCTTGTGCCGATTTGAGTGGAATGGGCATAATTATGTCGTTATCTTTATGTATTGCTTTTTTAGGTGCAATGCTAATTGAGAAAAAAGGTATAAAGAAAATGGCTGGTGTGGCGTTTACTATGATACCAAATGTGATTTATTTTCTGTATTATGCTATTTCTTCAAGACATTAGGATTGTTATATTCATATGATTAAATTATTGATTCAGACAATGATAAAAGCAGATAATGCGTATGGCGGAGAAGGAATGATGCTTGGCCTCTATTTTGTTACGCTTCTAATTCTGTTTTTCTATTCAAGTAAAAAAATAAAAGAGTCTATAATGACTCCACAGATTCTATTGATTGTACTTATGTATGTTGGTATTCCTCTTGTCGACGTATTTATCACAAAAATGGAATTCTATGATGGGAGATTTTTCTGGCTACTAATTACACCTGTAATAACGGCAATAGGATTGACTATTTTTGTATGTGGAATCAATACAAGGAAAAATCAGATATTAGCGTTAATATTTCTTATGCCCATTATTTTCTATTGCGGTAAATATTCTATATCAAATGATATGTATAAGGAGGCAACAAATTTGTATAGATTGCCTCAATCGACAGTGGATATTACGGAGTATGTGCTTTCAGAAAAAGAAGAGCCTGTAATTGTTGTTCCATACACGATATCCCATCCTTTTAGGCAAATAAGTACTAAGGTACATCCACTATTTGGAGAAGATGCAACTGAAGGAAGGATTTTTGGCGCGTCAGGAGACATGTGGGAAATTTGTGATCAGATGGAAAGGGTTATTCCTGATTTAAATGATGTAATGGAGCGTTCTATTCGTAATGATGTGGATTATATTCTATTTGACACTGTATACACAGAACTTTGTGAAAATGGTAACATTAATGTGTATAATTACCCTGCTGATCCAAGATATGTTGGGGACAGAACTCCAACAGTAACTTATGATGATTTGCTCCCTATTACTGTAGTAGATGAAGATGATCCTCATTGGGATTTATCAGCATATAATTTAAAGTATTGTGGAAGATTTGAACAATATGTTCTTTATGAGTTTATAAAATGATAACAAAGAAAAGTAATCTTGTTGAAACATACAGTCTTATATTAATTGATGTTGTAGCTGTGGTTTTGGCATTTGTAATTGCATATGTTCTGAGATTCTCTGGAGCTGACAGAAATTATAGAAACGTATATTATCTTGTTTCTGCTCTTGTTATTATTGTTGCCATTCTTTATGGCGTTATGAGCAATTATAATAGAGAGTTCTTTGTAAGAGGATATTTTGTAGAGTTTGTTGCGCTTCTTAAGTATGAGATAGTTCTTCTGGTTTCTCTTGGTACCTTTGTATTTTTATTGCAGGCAAAACTATTTTCACGTTTAGTATTTTTATATTTTGGTATTGCAAACTTTATTTTGACATATCTTTTCCATACATTATTAAAAAAATATATGATGGGTGTATATAGAAAATCAGATAGTGCGGATAAGGTTCTGATTGTTACTGAATCAAAATTGGTTGATAGTTTACTAGAGGGTATAAAAGAGACAGTGTCATGGAATTATTCTATTACTTCCCTTGCTTTTATTGATTACGATAATAAGCCAGAAACAGATGAAGAGATTGATGGAATTCCAGTTGTAGCAGGTATAAATGACTTATATGAAAATGCAACTACACTTCCTCTTGATGTAGTATTTATTTCTCTGCCAAATACTCCGGTTTCTGAAATAAAAGAAATACTTGAGAATTTCGAAACTATGGGAGTTACCTGTCATTATAATGTAGAAAGAGAAGAGCTTAACCTTAAAGGAAAAACTGCCGGCAATTTCGCAGGATATACAGTGATGACATTTTCTCTAAATTATATGGACTATAGACGAGTTCTAATTAAGAAAGTAGTTGATATTATAGGGGCAATTGTTGGACTTTTAATTACAGCAGTAGTAACGCCTTTTGTAGCACTTGCTATAAAGATTGAAAGTAAAGGCCCTGTGTTCTATAAACAGGAGAGAGTTGGTAAGAACGGAAGAAGATTTAAATTATATAAGTTTAGATCTATGTATATTGATGCAGACGAACGTAAGAGTGAACTTATGAAAGATAATGAAGTTGACGGGCTTATGTTTAAGATAAAAGATGATCCAAGAGTAACAAAGGTTGGAAAGTTTATTAGAAAAACATCAATTGATGAAATGCCGCAGTTTTTGAATGTATTAAAAGGCGATATGAGTCTTGTTGGTACAAGACCTCCAACAATTGATGAATTTGAAAAATATAATGTTTACTACAGAAGACGATTATCTATTACCCCAGGACTTACAGGAATGTGGCAGGTTAGTGGAAGAAGCGACATAGATAATTTTGACGAAGTAGTAAAACTTGATTTGCAGTATATTGAAAACTGGACATTGTCTTTAGATTTTAAAATTCTTCTTCAAACAGTAGGAACAGTCCTGTTTGGAAGAGGCGCAAAATAGTGAATATATAAAACGGCTTTTATTTACAAATAGAAGCCGTTTTATATTGTTTAGAAGGACAAAAAATGATATAATTTCTTATAATTATGCGTTTTGGATAGCGTTAATAAAAAAACAATATAGAAATAAAATGCTTTGTGACATGTATATGTCACGAACAAACAGAAAGGGTACTTTTAATGAAAACATATCTAGTTACAGGTGGGGCAGGATTTATAGGCTCAAATTATATCCATTACATGTTTAATAAATATGACAATGATATTAAGATTATTAACGTTGATTTATTAACATATGCTGGTAATCTTGAAAACTTAAAGGATGTTGAAAATAGAGATAATTATACATTTGTAAAAGCGGATATTTGTGACAAGGATGCAATTTCTAAAATATTTGCTGAAAATGACATCGACAGAGTAGTTCATTTCGCTGCTGAAAGTCATGTTGATAGAAGTATCAAGAATCCAGAAGTGTTTGTTCAGACAAATGTTCTTGGTACTCTTGTAATGCTTAACTGCGCTAAGGCTGCATGGGACAATGGCGATGGAACATTTAAGGATGGAAAGAGATTTTTACATGTTTCAACAGACGAGGTATATGGTTCACTTCCTGATGGAAATGATTACTTCTATGAGACAACTCCATATGATCCACATTCACCATATTCAGCAAGTAAGGCTTCATCAGATTTTCTTGTAAAATCTTATGTTGATACATACCACTTCCCAGCAGTTATTACAAACTGTTCAAATAACTATGGACCATATCAGTTCCCTGAAAAGCTTATTCCACTTATCATTAACAACATTTTAAGTGGCAAAAAACTCCCAGTATATGGTGATGGAAAGAATGTTAGAGACTGGCTTTATGTTATGGACCATGCAAAAGCAATTGATATGGCTTGCGAGAAGGGTCGCCTTGGAGAAAAGTATAATGTAGGCGGTCATAACGAAAAGCAGAACATCGAAATCGTTAAAATAATTATTGATACAATAGCAGAAATGCTTCCAGATACAGATGAAAGAAAGGCTCATATTAATTATGATCTTATTACATATGTTGAAGATCGTAAGGGACATGACAGACGTTATGCAATCGCTCCAGATAAGATTAAGTCAGAAATTGGATGGGAGCCTGAAACAATGTTTGCAGAAGGTATCAAGCTTACGATTAAGTGGTACTTTGAAAATACAGAATGGATGAATAACGTTACAAGCGGAGATTACCAGAAATATTATCAGGAGATGTACAAATAATGAAAGGTATTATTCTTGCCGGAGGTTCTGGCACAAGACTATATCCACTTACTAAGGCAGTTTCAAAACAGATGATGCCAGTATATGATAAGCCAATGATTTACTATCCATTGTCAATTCTTATGCTTGCTGGCATTAGAGAAATATTAATTATTTCTACACCAAGAGATTTGCCAATGTTTAAAGAACTATTTGGAACTGGTGAGCAGTTAGGACTTTCCTTCTCATATGCTGTTCAGGAGTATCCAAGAGGCCTTGCAGATGCATTTATTATTGGTGAAGAATTTATTGGGAATGATTCAGTTGCATTAATTCTTGGAGATAATATCTTTTACGGACAGAGCTTTTCAAAGGTACTTCGTGATGTAGCTTCAAGAGAAAAAGGAGCAACAATATTTGGGTATTATGTAAGAGATCCTAGAGAATACGGTGTTGTTGAATTTGATGAGAATGGAATGGCACTTTCTATTGAAGAGAAACCTGCAAATCCAAAGTCAAATTATGCGGTACCAGGTCTCTATTTCTATGATAATGATGTAGTTGAAATAGCTAAGAATGTAAAGCCTTCAGCCAGAGGTGAGATTGAAATAACATCAGTAAACAATGCATATCTTGAAAGGGGAGATTTGCATGTTGAAACTCTTGGCAGAGGATTCGCTTGGCTTGATACAGGTAGCCACGATATGTTACTTGATGCAGCAGATTTTGTTGCAGCATTCCAGAAGAGACAAGGAATGTATATCTCATGTATTGAGGAAATAGCATTTAGAAGAGGATTCATTAATAAGGAACAGCTTCTAAAACTTGCAGAACCGTTACTTAAGACAGAATATGGTAAGTATTTAACGGATGTAGCTAACGGATTATAAATAGTAAGATAGTTAAATAATAAGGGGAATGAAATGTTCAATAAGGGGAAAAAGAACAGTTCACACGAAGGAGACTTCGATTATCTTGAAAACATTGAGCTTGTAGAGAATGAAAGAAACAGTAAAATTGAAGAATTATTTGGAAATACTACTGTTGATGCATCTCACGGAAATAGAATTGTAATTAGAGATAATGAACCAAAACGTAAAGTAAGAAGACGTGTAAAAAAAGGAACAAAGGATGAGGTTTTAAGAAAACGTCAGCAGGAGAATGCACAAAAAAGTATCACCATTGTTAGTGGTGATTCAAAAGATATGGCATCTCTTGGTGATAATCATGTAAAAAGTTCAGTTAAAAAGCCTTCGTCTTCTAAAAAAATAAAATCAGAAGAAGTGTCAACTGACAATGGTTCTATGTTTAGAGCTAAGTCGTCAGATTGGCAGGATAAAGATTATTCTGAATACAAAAAGGCGGTCAAACCAGCTGCAGAGAAAAAGAGCTTTTTTGAAGAATTCCTTGCAGCATCCCCTATTCAGTGGGTGGCTTGTGCTCTTGCTTTTGCAATTTTTGTATCTAGTGTAATGACAACTTCTGTATATGCAAAGCTTAAGGGAGCAGAAAATAGAGCATATGCAATGGAGTGCTTGATGCAGTTTGAAGCTGCAGGTGCTGATACTATTGCACAGCAGGTGGAGAATATAGAAGCCCCTATTTCGGCTGAAGAAGCTACGCCAGATATATTCAAAGTATTATCACTTGTTTTGTCTTCTGTTGAAAAAGATCTTAAGATAAAGCTTGTTGATGAAGATGATACATTAGTAAAAAACATTCCATGGTCAGTTAATATTGTGGATGGAGATAATAACGAGACTGAAGCATCAGATGATGATATGGATGGAATAATCCATTTGACTGATGTTAAGGCAGGGGATTACACAGTTACACTTATACCAAATAGTTCACTTGAAGGTTATGAACTACCAGTTACAAGCCAGATGGTGGATGTTAAGGCTAAAGTTGAATATAAAGTAATCCAGGATATTAAGGAAGAAATTAAGTCCGAAAAAGAAATCAATGCTGCAGCTGAGGATGCAAATGGTAACCAAGCTGCTGATGTTGAGACAGGACCTGTTAATACAGATACAGTCGAAGTTTTAGAATCAACAAAGGTTGCAATTGGTGAAGAATATGTTGAGGCAACTCCTGATTTAACAAAGACGGCTTCAATTAATAAAGAAAACAAGTTCCTTGCAGTAATAAATAATATGAAAGCGTCTGTTAAGGCGCCAGTTGCAAAAAACAATCTTTTTGCATCAAGGCTGATGCTTAGAGCTACTGAGGAGGGTGAAGCACCAATAGATCCACCCGCGCATACACATTCTTATTCAAACGGGAAGTGTGAATGCGGAGATATAGATCCTAGTCATGCTCATTCGTATTCGGATGGAAAGTGTAGCATTTGCGGTGCTGATGAACCTCATACACATTCATATACTGATGGAAAGTGTTCATGTGGAGCAGATGATCCAAATTATCAACCACCAAGTACTAGCAGCAGTAGTTCAAGCTCAAGTAGCAGTAGTTCTAGCTCAAGCTCAAGCAGTAGTTCAACAGCACACAACCATACTTTTAGCTATACAAATAATAACAATGGAACTCATACAGTAAAATGTACAGTTTCAGGATGTACATATACTAATACAGAGGCTTGCGACAGCAAAACAAACTGCAGTAAGTGTGGATATGCTCATAGCCATACATATACATGTACATCAAATGGAAATGGAACACACAAAGCAAAGTGTAGCTGTGGAGATGAAAAGACAGAAAACTGTTCATATTCAGGAAATAAATGTGCATTATGTGGATATGAAAACAAGAAAGAGTATTCAGATGATGCTCAGCTGTATGATGCTTCAAAGAATGCGCTATATGTAAAAGATGGCGATTCATACAGATTAGCAAAATATAAAGATTACAGAAGTGGAAATTATAGTACTTACTATCGTAAAGCAGAAAGCTATGAATATACTGGCTGGCAGACAATAGATGGTAAGAGATACTACTTCAACCGCGACCATTCAAAGGTAACTGGTGAACAGATTATTGGCGGTGTTAGTTATAAATTTGATTCAGATGGTGTCCTTTCTCAGGGTTCAGGAACTCTTGGTATTGATGTTTCTAAATATCAGCCAAGTATTAACTGGGAAAGCGTTAAAGCATCTGGTGTAAATTATGTAATTATTCGATGCGGTTACAGAGGTTCATCAACAGGTGTTCTTGTTGAGGATCCATACTTCAAGAGCCATATTAGAGGTGCAAAGGCAGCAGGACTCAAGGTTGGCGTTTACTTCTTCACAACAGCTGTTAGCGAAGCTGAAGCTGTTGAGGAAGCATCAATGTGTGCATACCTTTGTAAGGGATATGGTCTTGATTACCCAATATTTATGGACTGTGAAAGCAGTAACCGTCCTGGATATAATGGAATGAGTGCATCTCAGAGAACAGAGATTATTAAAGCATTCTGTAACACAATAAGAAGTGCTGGTTATTCAGCTGGCGTTTATGCAAATAAGACATGGCTCACAAGCTATATGAATGCAGGTGCGCTTTCAGGATATAAGATTTGGCTTGCCCAGTACAATTCAGGTGGACCTACTTACTCTGGAAGATATGACATGTGGCAGTATACGTCAAAGGGTTCTGTAAACGGAATAAGCGGATATGTAGATATGAACCAGTCATATATGGGATATTAATTCTGATAGAACAATATAAATTATAGAATTTAAATAATATTATAAAGGATATAATTATGGGAAAAATTACAGTTGAAACATGTGAAATAGAAGGACTTAAGGTTATTACTCCAACAGTTTTTGGGGATAACAGAGGTTACTTCATGGAGGTTTATAACTATAACGATTTCAAAGAGGCAGGAATACCTGAGGTTTTTGTACAGGATAATCAGTCTGCTTCAAAAAAAGGAGTTATTAGAGGATTACATTTCCAAATCAATTACCCTCAGGATAAGCTTGTTAGATGTGTAAGAGGAGAAGTATTTGACGTTGCCGTTGATTTAAGAGAAGGATCAAAGACATATGGCAAGTGGTTTGGTGTACGTTTATCAGAAGAAAATAAAAAGCAGTTCTTTATACCAAAGGGATTTGCACATGGATTTGTAGTACTTTCAGATTACGCAGAATTTGCATATAAATGTACAGATTTTTATCATCCAAACGATGAAGGCGGAATTATATGGAATGACCCTGATGTTGGTGTTGAATGGCCAGTTGAGGGCATTGAATTAATATTCTCTGAGAAAGATACTAAGTGGCCAACACTTGCTGAGCGTGATAATGGAAAATAAAAAGAAACTGACGATATTGATCGTAACAATATTTGTGGTGGCGCTTGATTTATATATTATTCTTCATCACAATCCTTTAGATAATCAAACGCAGGAAACAATTAAAAAGGTTATTTCCTGCATAATTCTTAATGCAATATATATTGTATTTCTTGTTGGATACGACAAAATCGTAATCCTTCCTATTGAGCTATTCCAAAATAAAGAACTAATATGGAAGCTTGCAAAGAATGATTTTAAGACAAGATATGCTGGTTCATATCTTGGTATTATTTGGGCGTTTGTTCAGCCAATTATTACAGTACTTCTGTATTGGTTTGTATTTACAATAGCTATTCCATCAAGAGCAACAACACTTAATGGTGACCTTGAAATACCTTATGTACTTTGGCTTATTGCAGGTATAGTTCCATGGTTCTATTTTTCTGAAGCTCTATCAAGTGGAACAAATGCACTGTTAGAATATAATTATCTTGTTAAAAAGGTAGTTTTCAAGATAAGTATTCTTCCAATTATTAAAATTATTTCAGCACTTTTTGTACATGTATTTTTCGTATTGTTCACACTGATTTTATATTCATGCTACGGAATGTATCCAGATTTATATACATTGCAGATAATATATTATTCAGCATGTATGTTTATTTTTGTACTTGGACTTTGCTATATTACATGCGCAATAGTAGTATTTTTTAGGGACCTTGGACAGATTATTTCGATAGCTCTTCAGGTAGGAATATGGGCAACACCAATTCTTTGGAATTTAAATTCTATGCTTGAATCACATCCACAGTACGCATGGATGAAATTCTTATTTAAGCTTAATCCTATGAATTATATAGTTGAAGGATATAGAAATGCTTTAATCGACAAAATATGGTTTTGGGAAACATTTTTCTCAACATCATATTTCTGGATTTTAACATTACTTATGTTTGCTGTTGGAGCCCTTGTATTTAAGAGACTTAAAGTGCATTTCGCAGATGTACTCTAATATAGAGAATTGTTATGGATAATAATGTTGCTATAGAAATTAAAAATTTAAAAAAGGTCTACAGATTATACGATAGAAATAGAGACCGCCTAAAAGAAGCACTTCATCTTGGAAAGCGTGTAAATGCACATGATCATTATGCGCTTAATGATGTGAGCTTTTCGATTAAACGAGGCGAAACTGTTGGTATTATTGGAACAAATGGTTCTGGAAAATCAACAATACTAAAGATTATTACAGGTGTATTAAATCCAACCGAGGGTAGCGTTACTATTGATGGAAGAGTATCTGCACTTTTGGAATTAGGTGCTGGATTTAATATGGAATTTACAGGTATTGAAAATATCTATTTAAATGGAACAATGATTGGTTTTTCTGAAGCAGAAATTGATGAAAAGCTTCAGGACATTCTTGATTTTGCAGATATAGGAGACTTTGTTAATCAGAAGGTTAAGACTTATTCAAGCGGTATGTTTGTTCGTCTTGCTTTTGCTGTAGCGATTAATATAGATCCTGAAATTCTTATCGTTGATGAGGCACTTTCTGTTGGAGACGTATTTTTCCAGAATAAGTGCTATAGAAAGTTTGAAGAGTTTAAAAAACAGGGTAAGACAATTCTTTTTGTTAGCCATGATCTTAGCTCAATAAGTAAGTACTGCGATAGAGTAGTTCTTCTTGAAAAGGGTAAAAAGATTGGTGAGGGCGAACCAAAAGAAATTATAGATATGTATAAGAAGGTTCTTGTTGGTCAGCTGGATAAAGTGTCTGATACAAAAAAGAGCCAGAATATTTCTGAAGGTGCAAAGTGGAAAGATCAGATGAATCTTAATCCTAAGTTTGACGAATATGGCAGCGGTATTGCTGAGTTCGAAGACTATTGCGCTTATGATAATGAAGGAAATATTACGAATACAATAATAAAGGGTGAGGAATTCACTGTTAAGCTTAAAATCAGATTTTTTGAGAGTATACAGGATCCAATCTTTGCAGTGTCATTTAAAAACATGCAGGGTACAGAAATAACTGGAACAAATACAATGTTTGAGAAAATGACAATAGAAACACCTAACCCAGGAGATGCACTTATTGCAACATTTACTCAGAATATGAATCTTCAAGGTGGAGAGTATCTTGTTTCTCTTGGATGCGTTGGATATAAGGATGGAAACTTTACCGTCTACCATAGATTATATGATGTATTTAACCTTTCAGTTATTTCATCAAAAAATACCACAGGATTCTATGATATGAATACAATTATTACTGTGAGAAAAGATGGCGAAGATGAGTGAAAAGATTGAAAAAGTAGGAAACGTTGTATTAAATTTAGAATATTATGATGGTGTAGATTATTATTCAGAGGGAGAGGCAGAAGATGTTCTCCTTGATTTAGTTACGCGTTATTCAGAAAATGATTACGAGCACATTATAGAAGGCTCAAGGTCATGGAGCGTAATGTATCATCTTTCTCATATAAGAGAAAATGTTGTTTCATGGCTTCCTATATCAAAGAAGTCTAAGGTGCTTGAAATTGGTTCAGGATGTGGTGCTATAACTGGCGTATTATCTTCTATGTCAGAGAAAGTGACATGTATTGAACTTAGCAAAAAAAGAAGCTTAATTAATGCAACAAGACATAAAGAATACGGAAATATTGAAATACTTGTTGGAAATTTCGAGACAATTGAACCAAATCTTACAGAAAAATACGATGTAATCACATTAATTGGTGTTCTTGAATATGGTGCGAGCTATATCCATAGTGAAAATCCATATAATGAATTCATAAAAAAGATTGAAAAGCATCTTGCGCCTGGTGGAAAGATTGTTGTTGCAATCGAGAATAAATTTGGCCTTAAGTATTTTGCTGGATGTAAGGAAGATCACACAGGAAGATATTTTGAAGGAATTGAAGGATATACAAATAGTACAGGAGTAAAAACATTTAGCCGAGAGAGTCTTGAAAAAATGTTTAGTGATAATGGACTTCAGTCAAAGTTTTACTATCCATATCCTGACTACAAGCTTCCAAATGTAATATATTCAGATGAGCATTTACCAAAGCAGGGTGAGCTTAATACAAACCTAAGAAATTTTGATAATGATAGAGTTGTATTGTTTGATGAATGTAAAGCGTTTGATGCTGTTATTGAAGAAGGAAAGTTCCCATTTTTCTCAAACTCGTTTCTAGTAGTAGTAACGAAAGAAAAACCAGAGGATGTTTTAAAGGCAGTTCCAGTATTTGCAAAATATGCTAATGAAAGATTACGTGAGCTTAGAACAGCAACTATTATTTATGAGGATAATAATAAAGAGCTTAGTGTATATAAATTAGCCTTGAATCATGATGCAAATGCACATGTTAAGAAAATATCAGAGCACTATATGGAATTATCTAGAGATTATGCTGGGACTAGGTTTATTCCAAATAAATGTGAATATATTGAAGGAAAAGAGCCTGCACCACTTGTTGCAGGAGCAACATCAAAGTCAATTGATGTATTAAAGCTTGATTTTGTTGAAGGTAAGAACCTTGAAGAGTATTTATATGACCTTGTTAAGCAAGGTGAATATGATGAAGTAACATCAATAATCAAGAAGTATATCTCAATTGTATGCTCTTTATCACAGGGAGCAATATTTAGAGAAACAGAAAGATTTAATAAAATCTTTAAGAAGAGAGAATTTAAAGAGGTATACACAGGAAAAGCCGGAAGTAATTATGATATTATCTTTTCTAATATTGTATTTGATAAGGATAAAGGGCCTGATGGTAACTGGAATATTCTTGACTATGAATGGGTGTTTGATTTCCCTATTCCTGATAAATTCCTTGCTTTTAGAGGTTTGTATTATTTCCTTGAGTCATCAGAAAGCGGATATAAGGAATACTATAATAAAATTGGAATCAATATATATGAAGAACTTGGCTTTAGTGATGCAGAAGTAAAAATGTTCATAGATATGGAACACTGCTTCCAGGTCTATGTTATAGGTGGTGTGGCATCATTAGAAGTTCTTCATGCTATAATGCCAACAAACACAGTATTCTTAAATAACATATTAAAAGAGAGTGAACATTTAAGAAATCTTAATAACCCTAAGATTTATTACAGTTACGGTGAAGGCTTTACGGATGACAGAAGAGTAATAGTAATGCCAGAGCTTAAAGGACCAAATGTTACAATGGAGATACCTCTTCAGAATAATATGCGAGCTATAAGAATAGATCCTACAGAGTATGCATCTATTGTAACCGTTAAATATCTTGATATTGTCAATAAAGACGGATCAATAACAGAAGTAGATAAGTATCTCATGAATGGTTATGCCATAAGTGGACGTACATTCATATTTGATACAGACGATGCGCAAATTGTTATAGAAAATCTTACAGGGCAGGAGAAAGCTCTTAGAGTATCATATGAGGTATCAATGTTCTTGCAGGAAATGTACGATGATGTACTGATGAATGCTAGAGCTAAGCAAAACTATGATTATAGAGAACCATCCTTCAAAGATAAGGTTCTAATGAAGTTACACTTGAAGAAAAGACCAGAACCGTTGCCAGAGGGATATCATTACAATGTTTTATAGTAAGTGTATTGAGAATTATAATAAGGAACTTAAGAAACACGAAGATCCTTATGAATATTACACAGAATATTTAGAAAATAATAAGGAGGGGTTACATGATTGTGACCCCTTTATTTGTATTGAAGAAAACGATACTCATAGAATCTATGAGATAGATGATTTTTATATATACGAATCTAAAAATGGAGTATCAAGTGATAGAGAAAAGTCTGCTTTAATTCAAAATGCCATAAAATTAAATGCAGATTTAATATATAGCGACTCGGATTTTGTTGATAATACGGGAAAAAGACATACGCCATTTTTTAAACCAGATTGGTCTCCAGATTTATATGGTGGATATGATTATATAACGGAGTTCTATGCTATTAAAAAAGAGTTAAATAACATAGAATTTGAAAAGATAAATAAAATATCACATATTACAAAAGTGCTGTTTCACAATATTTCAAATAATAACAGTAGTGAAATATACAATAAGATTAACAGCTGTTACAAAACACCTGATTATGAAAAAGAAAGAATGATTTCTGATGAATCAGTATCAATTGTTATTCCGTCTAAGGATAATCCAGTCATACTAGAGCAATGTCTTAAAAGCATCGAAAAGGCAGTTGTTAAATCAGGATTAAATGAAATTGAAACCATAATAATAGACAATGGTAGTACAGCAGAGAATAGAGATAAAATAACATGTATTATTGATGAATATACGGCAATTCGTGGCGTATATGTATATGAACCAGCCGATTTTAACTTTTCTATGATGTGTGATAGAGGGGTTAATCTTTCAAAAGGAAAGTATCTTTTATTTTTAAATGATGATGTTGAAGTGTTGGATGATTTATTTATTATTAAGCTCCTTCATTATGCAAGGAAAGAGCATGTTGGGGCATGCGGAGCAAAATTATACTATCCAAATGGAGATAAGATTCAACATACAGGGATTACTGCATTAAAGATGTGTGGTCCATCGCACAAGTTATCTACTTATTCAGACAGCGAAACATATTATTATGCATACAATAAAATCAATCGAAATACTTTGGCGGTGACAGGTGCCTGCCTTATGGTAAGCCGTGAAAAATATTTCCTAACAGGTGGCTTTTATGATAAAATGAAGGTTGGCTATAACGATGTGGATTTATGCGTAAATCTATATGAAAAAGGCTATTACAACGTCGTTGTTAATGACACGATTTTATATCATCATGAATCTGTTACAAGAGGATCAGACTCGGTTAGTGATGAGAAATATAATCGACTTGTTTATGAGAGAAACCTTCTATATGAACGTCATCCATTTTTACTTGACGAAGGGGATCCATTTTACAATGAAAACCTGTTAAATGATTCTCTTGATTATAAGGTTTTCTGTGTTCCTGATTCTGAACGTAGAGATTATAGAAGTAAGCAGATAGAAGTACTTGAGAAATTTGCAAGTAAACATTTAAGTAGTTCATCAAAAAATACATTTTGCAGTATAGATGCAGTTTCCTTTGAAAGAGAAATATTTAATGAAGGGGACTATGTATCTATTAGTGGATGGGGTCTAATTAATAAAAAGAATAATGCTATTTATGATCGTTATTTGTGCCTCATTGATGGAGAAAAAGCGAGTGTTTTTACAACAGCACCTTGTGTAAGAACTGATGTCACTGAAGCATTTAAGGATGCAAAAAACAGTAAACTTGCAGGATTTTGTGCAAAGATACCTGCTAAGTTAATTGAAAAAGACAAGGGATATAAATACGGCGTAATTTTTGTATCAAAAGTAACCGGAAAGAAATATTATGCAGGATATGACAAATCAGACATTTGAATACTACAAAGAACTTTATGAGAAAGAACTTAAAAAGAACGAGGAGCTAACTGAAGCGCTAGTTACAGCTGAAGCCCAGAGAGATGATTATAAGTTCCATCTTGATAATATCCATAATAGCCTTATGTGGAAAATTATGTACCCAATAAGACTTGTGTGGAGCCATTTCAAAAATTTCATTAGAAGAATAAAAAGATACGGTAATTTAAAGAACCTTATGAGAAAGGTTCAGAGTAAAATTATTGAGAAAAAAGCGTATAAGAGCTATGGAACACTCAGCATGCCTTCTGAAGAAGAAATAGCTCGTCAAAGAGGAACTAAGTTTGAAAAGGATGTAAAATTCTCAATTCTCGTACCGTTATATAACACTCCAGAGAAGTTTCTTAAAGAGATGCTTGATTCAGTTGTAAATCAGACCTATGTGAACTGGGAGTTGTGTCTTGCTGATGGCTCTGATGAAGCTCACTCATATGTTGGAAGAGTAGTGTCAGAATACATTGAACGCGATGTTAATGACATTAAAGATCTTGGAATAAGTGATGTAAGAATTAAATATTACAAGCTTGAAAAGAATCTTGGTATATCTGGAAATACTAATGTATGTATAGAAATGGCGACAGGTAATTATATTGGATTATTTGATCATGATGATATTCTTCATCCATGTGCGCTTTATGAATACATGAAAGTAATTTGTGAAAAGAATGCAGATTATATCTACTGCGATGAGACAACATTTGAAGGTGATTCAATTAACAAGATGATTACACTTCACTTCAAGCCCGATTACGCAATAGATAACCTTAGAGCAAATAACTACATTTGCCATTTTTCAGTTTTTTCTGCAAAACTTCTTGAAGAAACAGGCTTATTTAGAAGCGAGTACGATGGCAGTCAGGATCATGATTTGATATTAAGACTTACAACTGCTGCTAATAATGTTGTACATGTTCCAAAGATTCTTTATTACTGGAGAAGTCATGCGGGTTCTGTTGCATCAGATATTAATGCAAAGAGCTATGCTATAGATGCAGCAAAGGGTGCAGTAGCAGCGCATCTTAGAGCCTATGGATTCGAAGATTTTAAAATCGAAAGCACAAGAGCGTTTGAAACAATATTCAGAATCAGATATCACTTAAATGACAAGCCTCTTGTTTCAATTTTGATTCCAAATAAAGATCATGTAAGTGATTTAAGAAGATGTATTGATTCTATAACAACTAAATCATCATATGAAAACTATGAAATAATTGTAATTGAGAATAATTCAACGGAAGAGGAAACATTCTCATATTACGAAACAATTAAGAAGCATCCAGCAATATCCGTAGTTGAATATAAAGATAAATTTAACTATTCAAGAATAAATAATTTTGGTGCATCTTTCGCGAAAGGTGAATATCTTCTTCTTTTAAATAACGATACAGAAGTTGTAACAAGAACATGGATTGAAGAGTTACTTATGTATGCAGAGAGGGAAGATGTTGGTGCTGTTGGATGTATGCTTTACTACGAGGATTATACTATTCAGCATGCAGGTATTGTAATTGGACTTGGTGCCCATAGAACAGCAGGCCATACACATTATAGAATGGCTAAAGAAAACCTTGGATATATGGGTAGACTTTGTTATGCTCAGAACGTTTCAGCTGTTACTGGAGCATGTCTTATGACAAAGAAATCATTGTATGATGAGCTTGGTGGACTTGATGAAGAATTTGCGGTGGCTCTAAATGATGTAGATTACTGCCTAAGACTTAGAGAAAAAGGATATCTTAATGTATTCACTCCATTTGCTGAATTATTCCATTATGAGTCAAAATCAAGAGGAACAGATGTAAGTGCTGAAGCATCTGAAGAAAACGCAAACAGATATAATAAGGAAAGTGAATTATTTAGAACTAAATGGGCAGCTGCTCTTGAGAAGGGTGACCCATACTATAATGAAAACTTTTCACTTGACTATAGCAATTATGTATTAAAGGGCAATCCACAGGCGATGGTCCAGTAAATAAAGGAGTATTATTATGTTAGATTTTATGAAGGAATATGAATCATGGTGTAATGATTCGTATTTTGATGAAAATACAAGAAATGAACTCATTGCATTAAAGGGCAATGATGCTGAAATTGAGGATAGATTTTACAGAGAGCTTGAGTTTGGTACAGGCGGATTACGTGGAGTAATTGGTGCTGGTACAAATAGAATCAATATTTATACAGTTAGAAAAGCAACACAGGGACTTGCTAACTATATTTTAAAACAGGGAACTGAAGAAAAGGGTGTTGCAATTGCTTATGATTCAAGATTTATGTCAAAGGAATTTGCTGATGAGGCAGCACTTTGTCTTAATGCTAATGGCATTAAAGCATATGTATTCCCTAATCTTCATCCAACTCCAATGCTTTCATATGCAGTAAGATATCTTGGCTGCACTGCTGGAATAGTTATTACAGCGAGTCACAATCCTCCAGAGTATAACGGATATAAAGTATATTGGGAGGATGGCGCACAGATTACTGCTCCAAGAGATAAGGAGATAATATCAGAAGTATTAGCTGTTAAGAGCTATGATGATGTTAAGTCAATTGGGAAAGAGGATGCTATTTCAAAACGCCTCTACTTTGTGATAGATGAAGAACTTGATGATGCATATATGGATGAGCTTAAAAAGCTTATTATTCATCCAGAAGTAATAAAGGAAGTAGCAGATGATATTAGAATAGTCTACTCTCCATTTAATGGAACAGGGAATATACCTGTTAGAAGAATTTTAGATGAGCTTGGATTTAAGCACGTTTATGTTGTAAAAGAGCAGGAGCTTCCAGATCCTAAATTTACTACACTTGAATATCCAAATCCAGAAGATGCCAAAGCATTTGATCTTGCATTAAAGCTTGCAAGAGTTAAGGATGCAGATATTGTGTTAGCTACAGATCCAGATGCAGACAGACTTGGAATATATGCTAAAGATAGTAAGACAGGAGATTATATTCCATTTACTGGAAATATGTCAGGAATGCTTATTGCTGAATACATTTTAAGAGAAAGAACTCTTAATAATACAATGCCAAAGAATCCTGCACTTGTAAAAACTATTGTTACAACAAATCTTGCTGACCCTATAGCTAAAGAATATAATACTTCACTTATTGAAGTACTCACAGGATTTAAATATATTGGTGAACAGATTAAATGGTTTATTGAAAGAGATACATATAATTACGTATTTGGTCTTGAAGAGAGCTATGGATGCCTTGCAGGAACACATGCAAGAGACAAAGATGCTGTTGTAGCAGTTATGTGTCTTTGTGAAGTGGCTGCATTCTGCAAAAAACAGGGAATTACTGTATGGGATCAGATGTTAAAGATATATGAAAAATACGGATATTATAAAGAAGGAATTCATACCATCACTATGAAGGGTATTGAAGGCGCATCAAAAATTCAGGCTATTATGGATAACTTAAGAAATAACCCTCCAAAAGAGTTTGATGGCCTAAAGGTAAAAGAATTCAGAGATTATAAGCTTGGAACAGTTACTGATATCGAAACAGGTAAAGTAAGTAAAACTGAGCTTCCTGAGTCTAATGTATTATACTTTAATCTTGAAAACGATTCATGGTGTTGTGTTAGACCATCAGGTACTGAGCCAAAGATTAAATTTTACATGGGAATAAAAGGTGATAGCCTTGAGGATGCTGAAAAGCGTATAGACAGTCTGAAAAATGCTGTTATCTCAAGTGTTGAGAATTAATGAATAAAGTTATAAATAATAAAAAAATATATGTTATACTACTGATTCTCCTGTCAGCTTTGGCTTTTGTTTCAATGATACAAGGTTGTAGAAATGCATGGAGAGATTCTCAGGATTTCCAGTGGGATGCAGCAAAGGTTTTAACTTTGAAGATTAATCCCTATGATGAATCATTAAATCCAAGTGGTGTTCTTGATGATTTAGGATATGATAAGTATTATCTGCAAATGGAAGCAAATCAGTTTCCATCTCTTTTGATGATACTTATACCTTTTACATTTTTAAAACCACTTACAGCAAGGTATGTCTGGCTTGTATTTAATATCATCCTTACAGGGGTATTAATAGTCCTACTTAGAAAAACATTTTTAAAAGAAATGGATAAGAGAGTTTTTACTCTTCTCATGCTTTTGATGATTGCTGGTACTCCATATAGAAATCAGATTGGAGTAGGACAACATACCATATTTTCGTTTTGTTTTTTCCTATTAGCTGTTTTCTTATCAGAGTACTGTGAGTTATTTGATAGAAACAGTGGAAATAATAAATATGATAAAATAAGATTTTGGTTAGTATGCCTGTGCTTATTTATTTGTTATTTTAAGTACACACTTACTGTGCCACTTGTTCTTTATTTTATATATAAAAAACGCTATTTAGAAATTGTTGTATCTGCATTATTTCACGTGCTGCTTACAGCGGTTGCAGCAATTTGGCTAAATGACAGCATATTTAATATGATTATCAAGCCGCTTAAAGTTTCATCTGCATTATCAGCAGAAGGTGGGCTTGATTTTGGTGTGTTATTAAATGGCTCGTCTTTAGCAAATGTTCTAATGCTTATAGTAATGTTGTTACTGTTTGTATTAGCTCTTAAGATGGTAGAAGGACATGACGAGGCTTTGTTAGCTATTCTTGTGATGTGGTCACTTATAGTGATATATCATAGAACATATGACTTCTTTGTATTAAGTGCTGTGGCAGGAATATTTACTGATAAAGTATTTATAAGTAACAAGAAAGTATATAGTTCATTTTTATATGCATATATCGCTGTATTACTTTCAGTATTCTTTGTATTAAGAGTATTTAGCGAATCTTATGGAAGTAAGTTATTTGTTGGAATAGTGTATTACTTATTTACAATTGCTTTATCGATATTTGTTTTTAGAAATTATTTTATATCAAAAGAGAAATAGGAAATATTATGGAAAATAAAAAGAATCATAAATTATTAAAGCAGATAATGAAATTTGCGGTCGTTGGAGGTTTGGCATTTGTAATTGATTTCACCGTATACACAATAGTTGTAAAAACGCTACACGGTGACAAATCATACCTTATTGCCGGTATTTGTGGATTTACCGTTTCATTAATCTTTAATTATCTTGCAAGCATGGCATTTGTTTTTGAAAGAAAAGATGATGCCGACAAGAAGAAAGAATTTGTTATTTTTCTTGTATTAAGCCTTATTGGAATGGGACTTAATACATTGCTTTTATGGTTATATGTTGATGCTCTGACAGGAAATATTGCTTTTATTTATAATATTCATGAGGCAATTTATAACTGGCTTGTATCTATTAATGTTGCATTCTTTAAGTCAGTTGGTGAATTTATTGAAATATGTGCAAAGGTATTTGCTACAGCAATTGTCATGGTTTATAACTTTATAAGCCGTAAGATGACTTTAGAGAAAAAAGATGAGAAGTAATTCGTTGTTATGTAAAAAGTTAATGACATCTTTTCTTTCAGGACTCATGATTTTTAGTTTAGCAGGATGCTCTGAGATTAGGCAGGTTGTTTATCCAGTAGAAATAGTTGAAGAGCCCGAAGAAACAGAGCCAGAAGAAGAAATTGAAGAGGAAGCAGAGGAGCCTACAATTATTATTTCAGAACAAAATTCTGAACTTCCAGAGCTGGAAGAAGAGGAAGAAGTTGAAATTTCTGAAGATGAGGAAGGCCTTCCTGTAACTGAAGATGGCAAAATTGTTGTTGATTTTGTTATTTTCCTTGGACAGTCAAATATGTCTGGCGTAGGTGGAGATCCAGAATATGCACCAGAAGTACCTGATGGATGGGGCTATGAGTTTAGAGCAATATCTGATCCAACAATGCTATATCCAATTGAGGAGCCTTTTGGAAAAAATGAGAGCTTCATTGGCGGAATATGTGATTTTCCAGGATCAAAGAGAGGTTCTTTAGTATCTTCATTTATTTGTAAGTATTATGAAGAAACTGGAATACCTGTAGTAGCTGTTTCAGCATCAGAAGGTGCTACGACAACTCAGAAATGGATGTCAGATGCATATCAGGCAGACCTTATTATGCGATACACAAGAGCTATTGGATGGCTTGATAATAATGGATATAAGGTTAGAAAGCGTTACGCAGTATGGCTTCAGGGAGAATCTGATGGAGCCAATAATGTTTCAGGTGAAGAATATGTTCAGAACATTGGAAACATTACGAGAAACATGTTCATTGGAGGATTAAATAAAGTATTTATTATTACTCCTGGACGTACACTTACATTTAGAAATTATTTCGATCAAATAATTAATGCCCAGATAGATCTTTGCAGAACAAGTGGATACTATGCACTTGGAACAACAGTTTTATCAAAGACCAGCACAGAGTACATGAAAGATGAGTGGCATTATAATCAGATTGTACTTGATTTACTTGGTGAGCAGACGGCGGAAAGTGTGGCATTTTATACTAATAATAAAAGAGAAATGTGCTTGTATGATTACAAGAATGGGGAAACATATATCCCAGAAATGTTTGATTACACAGGAGATGAAGAGGTTGAGCCACTAGATCTTTCAAATATTTCAGCATTACTTGAATTTAGACCATCAAATGAAAATGAGAATTAAAGATAGATTAAATAGGGAAAATTTAAGCCGTGGTGCTAGTTATATAAAAAGAAACGGTGTTGTTCCTTCATTTTATAAGGCATACGAACGATTAATCAGAGACGAAGATGAAAAAGATTATATGAAAACATCCGATGTCTTTGATGAAATTGCTGGAAGAGAACAGCGTGAGCTTGAGGAAAATCGAAAGTTCACTCATAATTACAGGATAAGCATTATAGTTCCTGCATATGAAACCGATCCAGAGTATTTTCGTGAGATGGCACTTTCTGTTATTACTCAAACCTATACAAACTGGGAACTTGTTATTGCAGATGCAAGCGAAAGCGATAAAGTTAAGTTTGTCGTAGATGCAATTCGCAAGGAATTCGGAGAAAGAGCGTCTGAGACAAAGCTAAAGTATATAAGACTTCCTGAAAATAAAGGCATATCAGGTAATACTAATGAAGCATTAAAGGCTGCAACAGGAGAGTATATAGGACTTCTTGATCATGATGATGTGTTAACAGAGAATGCCTTGTATGAAGTAATGGAGGTTCTTGAGTCAGGGCTTATAAATAAAGGACTTTCATATGAGAACAATATAAAGGTTATTTATTCTGACGAAGATAAAGTAAATAGTGATATGTCAAAGTTTTTTGACTATCACAAAAAGCCAGATTTCGATATAGATTTATTAAGAACAAATAACTATATTTGTCACTTCTTTGTAGTAAGAAAAGAACTGGCAGATGAAGTTAATGGATTTAATCCAGAATTTGATGGAAGTCAGGATCATGATTTCATTTTAAGATGTGTTGAAAGGCTTGAAAGAAGCCAGATAAAGCATATTGATAAGGTTTTATATCATTGGCGTAGTCATATAAATTCAACTGCAACGAATCCAGATAGTAAGCTTTATGCTTATGAGGCTGGGAAAAAAGCAGTAATGGCTCATCTTGATAGACTTGGCATTAAGGCAGAGGTAACTGATACACTGCATCTTGGATTTTACAGAGTAAAGTATCAAGTCAGCGCTAGTGAGCTTACAGATATAAAGATAATGAGCCTCGATGAATTAAAAGCCTTAAGCTATGATGAAATAAAGGAAATTGAAGAATCATATATACTCATTTTGAATGATAATGTAAAGCCTAAAAATCCAGAATTTATTGAGGAATTTTTAGGACATCTTAAACGACCAGAGGTTGGTTGTGTTGGTGGGCTTGTGATTTCAAAAAATGGAAAGATTGAAAGCGCAGGCTACAAAAAAGATGGAGATACTATGATTCCTGAATTTGCTGGGTTAAACAGACATTTTTCTGGATATCTTCACAGGGCAAAGCTTCAAAGGATGGTAGATGGAGTTTGTACCGACTGCATGATGATAAAGAAATCAGCCCTTACAGAAGATAAAAAGATGTCTCCTGATTATATAGTAGTTTATACACCTTACAGCGTATTTAAGAGAGCGTAGAATGGCAAAAGTATCAGTAATAATACCAAATTACAATGGAATTGAATATATCGACGAATGTCTTTTGTCACTAAGAAATCAAAGTTATAAAGATTTTGATATAATAGTAGTAGATAATAAGTCAACAGATAGTAGCGCAGATAAAATTGAAAGTGACTATCCAGAAGTAAAGTTAGTACGACTTGAGGATAATTACGGCTTTAGTCGTGCAGCTAATGAAGGACTTATTCGAACAAAAAATTCAGAATTTGTAATTCTTCTTAATGCTGATACAAAGGCGGAGCCAGATTTTGTTAAAGAGCTTGTAAATGCGATTGAAGGCAATGAAAAGATTTTTTCTGTTGCATCAAAGATGATACAGCTTGACAGAAACGACAGATATGATGGTGCTGGAGATTTATACTGCTGTCTTGGCTGGGCATATGCTATTGGAAAAGATATGAAGATTGGCAAATACGAAAAAGAATGTAACGTATTTTCTGCCTGCGCAGGTGCCTGTATATATAGAAGAGCTATTTTTGAACAGATTGGCTACTTTGATGAATATCATTTTATGTATCTTGAGGATGTAGATATCGGATACAGAGCAAGAATAATGGGATATATCAACAGATATACTCCAAAAGCGGTAGTATACCATGCTGGATCTGGAATAACTGGCAGCAGGTATAATCCATTCAAAGTAAGAATTGCAGCAAGAAATAGCTGGTATGTTATATATAAGAATATGCCACTACTTCAGATTATAATTAATCTGCCATTCTTTATTATTGGATTTTCCATAAAAGCGCTATTCTTTATAATTAAAGGATATGGCAGAGAGTATTTGTCAGGAATGAAGAGGGGATTTCTTTTATGTACTGAAGGAAAGAAATATCCTTATTCTGGAAGATTTTTCTTCAATTATGTAAAAATTCAGTTCGAACTTTGGATAAATTTAGTTAGAAGAGCAATTGGATAAATGATTAAAGATAATCAAAGAATTTTTAACAATTTACATGTTGTTCTCGATGTATTGATAACAGCGATAGCATATTTACTCTCCTGGTGGCTTAAGTTCAGGAGTGGTCTTTTAGAATACGAGTGGGGTCTTTCATCTCGTACTTATTTTAGTGCGCTTTATGTGATTTTGCCTACTTATTTATTGCTATATTATTTCTTTGATTTATACCAGTCAAAGAGAGCCAGCGGAAGAAAAAGAGAGCTATTTAATATAATTAAAGCTAACACAGTGGGACTTATTGGTTTCATGGTTGTGCTCTACCTCATTAATCAGGCTCACTTTTCAAGACAGGTTATAATTATATTCTGGTTTATTAATATATGTGCACTTACTGTAGAAAGAAACGTAATCAGATACCTTCTTAGATTTTTTAGAAAGAAAGGTTATAACATTAAATACGTTCTTCTTGTTGGTTATTCTAAATCTGCAGAGATGTACATTAATAGAATAAGGTTGAATCCACAGTGGGGATATCAGATAAGAGGAATCCTTGATGATCATGTAGAGGCTGGTACGATGTACAAGGGAATTAAAGTTCTTGGTACAATCGCTAACCTTGAATATATTCTTCCACAGAATAAGCTTGACGAAATTGCAATTACTCTCTCTCTTTCTGAATATGGTCAGCTTGAACATATTGTAGATTTGTGTGAGAAATCGGGTGTTCATACAAAGTTTATTCCAGACTATTCAGGTATTATTCCAGATAAGCCATATACAGAAGATATTCAGGGATTGCCTGTAATAAATATACGTGCGGTTCCACTCACAAATACATTTAATATTATTGCAAAGAGAATGGTTGATATAGCAGCAGCGCTTTTTGGTATTGTTTTATTTTCACCAATTATGCTTATATCAGTTATTGCCATTAAATGTACAAGTAGAGGTCCAATCATATTTAAACAGGAACGAGTTGGTTTACATAATAGACCATTTAAGCTTTACAAATTTAGAACGATGTATCTAAAGGAAGACTTAGATGAAAACCTTGAAAACAAAGCATGGACAACTAAGGATGATCCAAGAGTTACAAAGGTAGGAAGATTCCTTAGAAGGACAAGTATTGACGAACTTCCACAGTTCTTTAATATTCTTTTTGGACAGATGTCTCTTGTTGGACCTCGTCCTGAGCAGACTGCTTTTGTAGAAAAGTTTAAAGAAGAAATCCCACGATATATGATTAAGCACCAGGTAAGGCCAGGTCTTACAGGCTGGGCTCAGGTAAATGGTTTTAGAGGTGATACATCAATCGAAAAGAGAATTGAATATGATCTCTACTATATTGAAAACTGGACAATGGGATTTGATATAAGAATCATGTTCATGACGATATTTAAAGGATTTATTAATCCAAATGCATATTAAACATGAAAGTAGATGTAATAATTCCATCATATAAGCCTGATGATAAGCTAAAGAAGATATTTGAAATGCTTTCAAGGCAAAGTATGAATGTAAATAAAATAATTGTGATGAATACGGAGGAACAGTATTGGAAGATTTTCGATAATGAAAGTATTCCAGATAATGTTGAAGTACATCACATAAATAAAAGTGATTTTGATCACGGAAAAACAAGAAACGACGGCGTATCATATTCAGATGCTGACTATTTTATTATGATGACAATGGATGCTGTTCCAGCAGATGATAAGCTAGTTGAAAGTCTTGTTAAAGCACTTGAATCAGATGAAAAGATTGCTGCTGCATATGGAAGGCAATTAGCAACTGATTTAAGTTCAATCGAAGAAAAGTTTACAAGAGGCTTTAATTATCCAGATGAGCCAAGAGTAAAAAGTGAAGAAGATATTAAGTTAATAGGCATAAAAGCATTCTTTTGTTCTAACGTGTGTGCAGCCTATAATAGAGATATATTCGATAAGCTAGGTGGGTTTGTAAATGAGGCTATATTTAATGAGGATATGGTTTATGCCCACAAGCTGTTAATTAATGGATATAAGATAAAGTATGAAAATAATGCAAAGGTATATCATACTCATGAGTATTCTGGAATGCAGCAGTTTAAAAGAAATTTTGATCTTGCCGTATCACAGAAAATGAACCCGGAAGCTTTTGATGGAATATCATCAGAATCAGAGGGAGTTAAGTATGTTAAATCAGCAGCATTATATTTTATAAAAAATGGGCATCCATTTACGATTGTTCCTTTTGTAATAAAGTGTGTATTTAAATATGCTGGATACCGCAAAGGAAAATCATATGAGAAGCTTAGTTATGAACAGATATTAAAATATACTGGAAATAAAGAATTTTGGAGTAATAGACAGTAAAAGGGAGGAAAAACCTCATGTGCGGAATAGTTGGATACGTAGGAAGAGAACAGGCTGCACCAATCCTTTTAGAAGGATTATCAAAGCTTGAATATAGAGGATATGATTCTGCTGGAATCGTTGTAAGAGACGGTGAAAAGAAAGCAGAAGTAATCAAGGCTAAAGGAAAGCTTGAGAATCTTTCTGAGAAAACAAATAATGGTCTTGATATTAAGGGTAAATGTGGTATCGGTCATACAAGATGGGCGACACATGGTGAACCATCAGAGCTTAATGCACACCCTCATGTATCAGACGATATGAATGTTGTTGCTGTTCATAATGGTATCATTGAAAACTATCAGGAATTAAAGGATAAGCTTATAAGAAAGGGCTATGAATTCTATTCACAGACAGATACAGAAATTCTTACTAAGCTTGTTGATTACTACTATAAAAAGTATAAAGTTGGACCGATTGATGCTATTGCAAAGACAATGGTACGTGTAAGAGGTACATATGCAATTGCAGTGATGTTCAAGGATTATCCAAATGAAATATATGTTGCAAGAAAGGATTCTCCTCTTATTCTTGGTATAACAGATGGTGACTGTTATCTTGCATCAGATGTTCCTGCAATTCTTAAGCACACAAGAAATGTTTATTATATAGACAATCTTGAAATGGCAAGAATGCATGATGGACAGATTGATTTCTATAACCTTGATGGTGATATCGTTCCAAAGGATACTGTTGAAATTAAGTGGGATGCTGAAGCGGCCGAAAAAGGCGGCTATGAGCACTTCATGATGAAGGAAATTCATGAACAGCCAAGAATAATTACAGAAACATTTAATTCTGTTTATAAGAATGGAAAGATTGATTTATCTGAAATTGGACTTACAGATGATATTATCAAAAATATATCAAAAGTTACAATTGTTGCATGCGGTTCTGCTTATCATGTTGGTATGGTAGCTCAGTATGTTATTGAAGATCTTGTAAGAGTCCCTGTAAGAGTTGAGCTTGCGTCTGAATTTAGATATAGATCACCTATTCTTTCAGAAGATGATTACGTAATTCTTATTAGCCAGTCTGGTGAAACAGAGGATACAAAGAAGGCTGTTAGTGAAGCTAAGGCACATGGCGCTAAGACACTTGCAATAGTAAATGTTGTTGGATCATCTATAGCCAGAGAAGCAGATAATGTATTTTATACTTTAGCTGGTCCAGAAATATCTGTTGCCACTACAAAGGCTTATAGTGCACAGCTTATTGCCGTATATGCAATTGCAACAGAGTTTGCAAGAGTTAAAGGCAAGATAGACGAAGAAAAGTATAATTATTATATTAATGAGATATTAACTCTTCCTTCAAAGATAGAGAAGATTATTGAAAATAAAGAGCGTATTCAGTGGATTGCTAATAAATTTTCATCAGCAAAAGATGTATTCTTTATAGGCCGTGGAATTGACTATGCAATTTGTCTTGAGGGTTCTCTTAAGATGAAAGAAATAAGCTACATCCATTCTGAAGCATATGCTGCTGGTGAATTAAAGCATGGTCCTATAGCTCTTATTGAAGATGGAATACTTGTTATTTCATGCCTTACACAGGAAGACTTGTTTGAGAAGACAGTTAGTAACATGGTAGAGGTTAAATCAAGAGGTGCTGTTCTATTAGCTGTTACTACATATGGTCACTATAATATTGAAGATAATTCAAACTATGTAACATATATACCTAAAACAGATGAGCACTTTATGGCTTCTCTTGCTGTTGTTCCAATGCAGCTTATGGGATATTACCTTAGTGTTTCAAAAGGTATCGATGTTGATAAACCAAAGAATTTGGCAAAGTCAGTTACGGTGGAATAAATGAGTGATGAATATATAGGCGTATGTGATATATGCAGAAGAACAGAAGATAAGGCAGGAAAGCTATTTTCACTTCCTAATAACATGCATCTGTGTAATGACTGTATGCAGAGCATGTTAGATACAATGAATAAAATTGACATGTCCAGCTTATTTGGAAAGGGTATGCCAATTAATATTGGTGGAATGCCTCCGGTTAAGCCTGTAGATGAGGTGAATAATGCAGGTGATTCTGTAGATGAAGAAAAAGTAGATATAAAGGATAATGATAAGGAAAATACAAGTAATCCTTTTACAGGTTTTCCTAATGTCAGCTTTTTAAACCTTACAGATTTACAGGGTATGCTTTCTGGAAAGCCACAAATAAAGAAAAAGAAAAAAGTATCAGACGAAGACAGAGTTCCACTTATTGATATAAAGGACATTCCAAAGCCAAATAAAATCAAAGAAATGCTCGATGAATATGTGGTTGGTCAGGAAAGAGCTAAAAAGGTTGTTTCTGTAGGTGTTTACAATCACTACAAGAGAGTAGCTGCTGAAGGGATGAAAAAAGAAGACTTTTCAGAGGATCTTTATGATGTTGAAATTGAAAAGTCTAATATGCTTATGATTGGACCAACAGGATGTGGTAAGACATATCTTGTGAGAACTCTTGCGAAACTTCTTGATGTACCACTTGCTGTTGCAGATGCAACATCTCTTACTGAGGCTGGATATATTGGTGATGATATTGAAAGTGTAGTTGGTAAATTATTAGCTGCAGCTGATAATGATGTTGAAAAGGCTGAAACAGGAATTGTATATATTGATGAAATAGATAAGCTTGCAAAGAAAAAGGATACTCATACAAGAGATATTAATGGTGAAAGCGTACAGCAGGGTATGCTTAAGCTTTTAGAAGGAGCAGATATAGAGGTTCCTGTTGGATCAAATAGTAAAAATGCTATGGTTCCACTTGCTACAGTAAATACAAGAAATATTCTTTTTATCTGTGGTGGTTCATTCCCTGATCTTGATGAAGTAATAAAGCAGAGACTTCGTAAGCAGACATCAATAGGATTTAATGCAGAATTAAAAGATAAACTCGACAAGAGAAAAGATATTCTATCAGAAGTTACTGTTGAGGATATAAAGAAATATGGAATGATTCCGGAATTCATTGGTCGACTTCCTATTATTTATACAATGGAAGGTTTAACAGAAGAGATGCTTGTTAAGATACTGAAAGAGCCTAAGAATGCTTTGATTAAACAGTACAAAAAGCTTCTTTCAATGGATGAAGTAGATCTTGAATTTGATGATGGAGCTATGGAAGTTATTGCAAAACGTGCTTATGAAAAAGACACTGGAGCAAGAGCTTTAAGATCCATTATTGAAGAATTAATGCTTGATATTATGTATGAAATTCCAAAGGACGATAATATTGGAAAAGTAATCATTACAAAGGATTATATAGAAGGAACTGGTGGCCCTACAATCATTATGAGGGGAAGCGCTGATTAATATGTCGTTTGGATCAATAAGTTTTCTATTGTTTATTATTGCGGTATTTCTCGTATACTGGGGAGTACCGCATAAGTATAGATGGGTACCTTTACTTGCAGCAAATACTGTATTTTATATAAGTTTTGATGCAAAGTGTATTACTGTACTTATTTATATTATTGTTATTTCATATCTTTTTGGTTTACTAATTAGTAAGAATTTAGAAGGAAAAATAAGAAAACTTTATTTTATTCTCTCTCTTATTTTTACTATCATGCCATTATTCCTGTTTAAATATCTGAATTTTGCTATTTATTCAGTTCAAAAGGTAATGAGTTTTACAGGTATTTCACCAGATGAACATACATTAAAACTACTTATGCCTGTTGGAATATCATTTTACACTTTTGAAGCAATTTCATATATATGCGATATAAAATCGGGCAAAATTAAGGCAGAGTCTAATATATTCAAGTATGCAATATTTGTTTCGTTTTTCCCAAATATAACATCAGGACCAATTGAGAGAGCGGGTTCTTTTATTGAACAAATCAATAAAGAAAAGACATTTAGCTATGATATGGCAAGCTATGCCATGAGGTTAATGCTACTTGGCATGCTTAAAAAATATGTTTGTGCAGACTTAATGGTAAAATACATTTCAAATGTCTTTGATAATGTAATAGGATTTTCTGGTGTAGTATTTATTATTGCAACTGTAATGTACACATTCCAGATCTATTTTGATTTTTCTGGATATACAGATATGGCAAGAGCAGTTGCTATGCTTCTTGGATTTGAACTTAGAGAGAATTTCAATAAGCCATACTTTGCTTCTGGAATAAAGGATTTTTGGAGTAGATGGCATATTTCTTTATCTAACTGGTTAAGAGATTACATATATATACCTCTTGGTGGAAATAGAAAAGGGAAGTTTAGAAAGAACTTAAATCTTATAATTACTTTCCTTGTAAGTGGACTATGGCACGGCGCAAGCTTTACATTTATTGTATGGGGCCTAATTCATGGCCTGGCACAGTGTGTTGAGGGACTTATACCATATAAGAGAGAAAATGGATTTACTGTAAAAAAAGTAGTTAGAGTAATATGTACATTCTGTGTTGTATCATTTGCGTGGATGTTTTTTAGAGCAAATTCACTGGCAGAGTGTGTATATATAATTAAAAATATGTTCCTTGGCGGAAGTATTCTTGGGGCATTCCAATCTATGGGAATGACTAAGATGTCTATAGTTAAAGTCTTAGTTTGCATTTTGTTTGTAATGATATATGATTTCTTCTCAAGAAACAGAGATCTGCTTAAGGATATGAGCAAATTGCCTATTATTTCAAGATGGGCAATATATGTACTTGTAACAGTTATTGTTGTTGTAATTAAAGTTCATGAAGGAACGAATGCATCATTTATCTATTTTTCTTTCTAGATAAATGATAAATAACACACATGTGCAAAATAATATAAACATAGGTGTTGTATATGAAGAAATTTTTAATAAAATCTCTGGCCTTTGCACTCTTACTTGCATTGGTATTTGCTCCGGTAAATATTGTTGTTGATCCATACAATATATTTCACTGGGATGCGCCAAGGGATAATGGTGTAGAACCAAATAAGAACTTTATAAAAACTAAATATGTACTAAATAATAAAGATAAATTTGATTCATTTCTTTTTGGATCATCAAGAGCAGGCTTCATGGATGTAAATTATTTATCAGAGTTAACAGGGGATAAATGGTATGACATGGCAAGCTCAGAAGCTGTTGTGGCAGAACATGTAAATACTTTGAAGGTGTTTATTAAGCATGGGCTTATACCTAAAAATGTATTTGTTATGGTTGATGATATTTCATGTTTTGTAGATCCTAAAACTCATGAGAATATGCTTTACAGGGTGCCATATCCAACAGGTGGCATTATATCCTATATGGAGTTTTATGCAAAATACTGTGATTTGATTACAACCTTTGAGTCTATAGGTGTGATGAAGGAACATGTATCTGAAGATGTTAACCATGTTGAAAGATATAGGAACTCAGGTACAGAAAGACTTGATAAAGCAACTTACTTTGATCCAACACTTCCACAGTTTCAAGTGGGGTACTGGGCAGATTATTATTCATACCGTGTGGATGAAGCTATTGAAGATATGCAGGACTTAGTAGATTTATGTAATGAAAATAATATAAATCTTACAGTTGTCACTAATCCCCTATATTATCTTACTTATGGTCGTGATTTAGAAAATGGATATATTGATTATTTGAATAGACTTGCTGATGTAACAGAATACTATAATTTCAGCTCATTTTCTGATATAACTCTTGAGTATACAAATTATTATGAAACAAGTCATTTTACTCCTGAAATTGGACGAAAAATGATAGAAGTAACTCAGGGAATGCAAAGTGATGATAAATTATCAGATCAAGGCTTTGGATATTATGTAACAAGTGATAACAGAGATGAGTTTATAGCTATGTTATTAAATCAGGCTAATAATAATAATGTAGTAGTAAAAAATAATTAGAATGCATATATGAGTAAAAACATAGATTTAAAGAAAATTATATATGTGATAATACTTGGAGTAACTATGGAAATAGTTGCTTCATTTCTTCTTGAAAAGGTATTGGTGTTTTTCCCTGAAATAGCAATCAAGTATAGTCAGATGATTTCAGAAATGACAGAGCTTTCGGTATCAACGGTATTTTTTGTAGTGGTGATGGCACCAATATTTGAAGAAACCATATTTAGATTTTTAATAATGGGGGGCGTTAATAAACTACTTCCATTTATTGTAGCAAATATAATTCAGGCATTTTTATTTGGTTTATACCATATGAACCTTGTTCAGGGGATATATGCTTTTGTTTTGGGATTGTATATTGGATATATAAAGAAGATTTTTGGTGGCATCATATATTGCATAGTATTTCATATGAGCCTTAATCTATCAGGACTATTTGTAGATAAGGTTTTTGGTAATCAAAGTGAACTTATATTATTAATATGCTTTGTTATTTCTGCAACTATTGCCGCAATAATAACATATAACGTAAAAAGGGAAGAAAAATGTACGGATGGCTTATCATTAACGAATTCCTAAAAACCGAAAAGTTTGTGGATATTAAAAATATGTTTGAAGAGTCTGCAAATAAAAATAACGTTACTCTCGATGTGTATACAAATGCAGATTTCACTTTGCGAATTGACATTGATGATGTAGATTCAGTGGCATTTAATAGTGGTAATCCTGATTTTGTTATCTTTTATGATAAAGATATTGCGTTAGCGAGGGCATTAGAACGAAAAGGAATCAGATTATATAATCGAAGTGATGCCATAAGAATTTGTGATAGTAAGCTACTCACATATGAAAAGTTAGCGTCAAAAGTTAAGATGCCTGAGTCATATATTGTCCCATTTACCTACGAAAATATAGGGCTTAATCTTATAAATGATTCTACAAGAGAAGACTTCCTTGACAGGATAGAACTGCTTGTTTCATATCCACTAATTATTAAAGAAACATATAGCTCATTTGGTATGGGAGTACATCTTGTGAATTCAAGAAAAGAAGCTGTAGCTGTTTTAAATAAGGTTGGAAACAGAGAATGCGTAATTCAGGAATATGTTGATTCGTCATATGGAGAAGATGTCAGAATCCAGATGGTAGGAGATAAATGTGTTGCTGCCATGAAAAGAATAAATAAAAATGACTTTAGATCAAACATAACTAATGGCGGTATCATGGAAGTATACACCCCAAACGAAGAACAGCTAAATCTTGCCAGAAAAGTTATGCAGGAGTTAAAGCTTGATTTTGCAGGAATTGATATTCTCTTTGGAAATAATAATAAACCGGTGCTATGTGAAGTGAATTCAAATGCTCATTTCAGAAATTTATACGATTGCACAGGTGTTGATACTTCAGATGAAATAATAAAATATATTATAAATGACATAGTGTATTAATATATGAAACAGGGAATTATTGTCTATACAGAACAAGACGCAAAAAAGAATGAATGGTTTATAAATAGAATAATAGAGCTTGGTATGGAATATGGGCTTTTTATTAAGCTTGTAATGTCGGAAAAGGCTACTGAATGTGAATGTGACTTTGCAATTATGAGAGACAGAAGCTATGGTAATTCGAAGAGGCTAGAAGATAAAGGCGTTCGAATATTTAACAGTGCTCTTGTAACAAAGGTCTGTAATGACAAATGGGAAACTTATAATTATTTCAAAGACAAAAACGTACCGATGATGTATACTCAAAAATTCTCACTGCCATATCCATTTGTTATGAAACCAAGGGATGGGCATGGGGGCCAGTCTGTATACCTTATTGAAAACCAAGATCAGTCTAATGCTGCGTTAGAAGAAATAAAAAATGCATATTTTGACTCAAGTGTGCAAAATGACAATCTAATCAAAGCAGTTAATGAGCATTTTATATTTCAATTTAAAGCAACAGAGACGGGTAAAGACTTAAGAGTATACGTTCTTGGAGATATGATACTGACATCTATGCTTCGAGAGTCAGAAACTGATTTTAGAGCGAATTTTTCTGTAGGAGGACATGCAAAAGAGGTTGCTTTGTCTGATGATGAGATGAAAATCGTATCAAAAGTAACTCAAGAGATGCAAAGTGATTTCATTGGAATCGATATTATATATAATAACGGAGCCCCAGTTTTAAATGAGATTGAGGATGTTGTAGGAACAAGAATGCTCTATAAGTATACAGACATAGATGCATGCAAGGAATATGTAAAATATATTTCAGATTGCTTAAATAGTAATGACTGATGACTAATTTATTAGAAGTTTTTAAAAGGGAATATGAAAAATATAAAGAATATATTAAGTTAGGCGCTGCTATTTTACTTATAGTATTTATTTTTTATATTACTGGAATCGGCTGCCCGATAAAGTATTTTACAGGCGTATCCTGTGCTGGATGTGGTATGAGCCGTGCATACTTTAGTCTATTACGACTTGATATAAGAGCAGCCTTCCACTATCATCCTTTATTTTTTACACCACCGCTTTTGTTATTACTTTTTATAAATAAAGATAGAGTTAAGCCTAGTACGTTTAAGGCTTTATTGTTTACATACGTAGCAGCGTTTGTTATTATTTATCTATACAGAATTATTTTGGCGGTTGATGATATAGTAGTATTTGAGCCACAGAATGGTTTGGTATATAGATTTATTATTTTTTTAAGGAGGAGCATAAATGTTTTGTTCAAAATGTGGAGCTCAGATTGAAGATGGAGTTAAGTTCTGTCCAAAATGTGGCGAAAAAGTAGGCGGCATTAACTTTGATAATGTTGCAAGCTCAGTTAACGGAGCAATTAACGACGTAGAGAAGCAGATTGGAAGCGCTGTTGATGATATGCGTGATTCATTCAATGGTGGTGGACAGCCTAAAAATGGTGGAGAAAGACTTAAGACAGATAGAGGTCTTCTTGCATACATTATTTTATCAATTGTAACATGTGGTATTTACGGATACTACTTTATTTACAAGATGGCACATGATGTAAACATTGCATGTGAAGGTGACGGAGAGCAGACAGGCGGACTTGCTGCATATATCATATTCTCATTCTTAACATGTGGAATTTATTCATGGATTTGGTTATACAAGCTCGGTAACAGACTTTCTGCTAATGCACCTAAGTATGGAATGCAGTTCCAGGAGAATGGTACAACAGTTATTATGTGGTGCATATTTGGTTCACTTATTTGTGGTATTGGACCATTCATCGCTATGAACATTCTTATTAAGAATACAAATAGTATTTGTGCAGCATATAACCGTAAATATGGATTTTAATCTAGCATTTAGTTAGAAGATACTTTGAGGGCAGACGTTGTCTGCCCTTTTTTCACGATAACAATAGAGAAGAATAAATGAAACTTACAGATTCAATAAGAAATAGAGATTATATATATAAGGTTGGCATTATTATTGGAATTATACTAATTGTGGCAATTACGTTGTTTCGTACAACAGATATAGAAAGATATATAACAGGCGGAATGCCAGAGTGCTATTTTAGAAAAATTAGTGGGGTGATTTGCCCAGGATGCGGTATGACCCGAGCTGTTAAAAGTATGCTCGAGCTTAAATTTGTTAAAAGCATGCTGTATCATATTATTCCAGTATATTCTCTTGTTTGTTTTATTTATTTAATGATTAAGGAAACTCTACATAAGATAAATGGATCAAAGAAGGTTACTGAAAGATTATTTCTTAATTTAATATATGTAGGGATAGGGTTAGATCTTATTCAGTGGATGATTAAACTTGTGTGTATATATGTATTTAAAATAAAAATGCTGTAATAATATAACTGTACCATGTTTAGAAACATTGATAGATTAACGAATAATATGGTATTATATATAAACTAATGTTTAGAAAATAGATATGTATCTATGAGGAGGATAATATGACTTGTAAAGTTTGTGGCAAGGAACTTGCAGATGGAATAAAGTTCTGTGATAACTGCGGAGCTAAGGTTGAGATAGAGAATGTTGAAACATCTGAAACAGCTGAAACAGTAGAGACAGTTGAAGCAGCAGAACCAGAAAGAGTTGATGCTCAGATAGTTAGCGAAGGAAAGAAGATAGAGAATACATATACAGAAAGTACTTATTCTCAGAATGCTTCAAGTGATTCTAATGCAACATATAACAGTACTGCTACAGCATCAAATAGTAATAGTACAGAATCAAAAGGCTTTGCAATAGCTTCTCTTGTTTGTGGTATTGTTTCTTTATTATGTTGCTGTTGTTGCGCTCCAATTGGATTTATTGTTGGTGGCGCTGGACTCGGTCTTGGTATCTATGTACTTAAGAAAGAACTTCCAGGAAAAGAAATGGCTATCGCAGGAATCGTATGTGGCGGTATTGCATTGGCATATACAGTATTTTCAATTATTTTAGGTCTTATAGGCGTAGCAACACCTGCTTCAAAGTTTGATTTTGAAGATATTATTGATAGTCTTGATTTATAATTAGATTCTTATATATAAGGAAGAAACTCCATTGAAGAAAACAATAATAGTAATGCCAGTTGCCAACGAAGAAAGTACAATTGGTGCGACAATTCAGGAAATACTCGATTTCAGATATGATAATCTTTATTTGTATCCTGTAATTGACAGTTATTCAAAAGATAATACAGAAAAAATCATCAGATCATTCGAAGAAAAGACAGATAAAGTAAAATGCATCTTTTATGAGAAATCAACAGGTGTAATTAGCTGTTATTTAGAAGGATACAGACAGGCTCTTAATGATGGTGCTGAGAGAGTAATTGAGATGGATGGTGGCGGAAGTCATCTTCCAAAGGAACTACCTCAGTTTATTAAGGCTCTTAATGATGGGTATGAATGTGTATGGGGATCTAGGTTTATGCCAGGTGGCTCAATGGAGCATGACCCATTATATAGGAAGATTCTCTCTAGTGGTGGTACGATCCTTTCAAATCTCGTATTAGGAACAAAGCTTAAAGACATGACAAGTGGATACGAAGCTTTCCAGAGAGACATACTTATGAAGTTTGACTTTGATAAGTTCTTATCAACAGGTCATATGTATCAGACAGAAATGAAATATTACTGTCGAAAGTTTACTTATAAAGAAGTGCCTATTCATTATATAGCAGGAAAGTCTTCTCTTAAGTGGAAGTCAGTTAAGGAAGCTCTTGTAATCCTGTTTAAGTTGAAGAAGCACGAAAAGGAAGTGTTTAAATAAATGTGGGTCGCTGATAAGTGGAAAGATTATGAAGTAATTGATACTTCAAGTGGTGAAAAGCTAGAAAGATGGGGTAAATATATTCTCCTTCGTCCTGATCCACAGGTAATCTGGAATACAGAGAAAAAACATCCTTTATATAAAAAATTAAATGGACATTATCACAGAAGCTCTAAAGGTGGTGGAGAATGGGAATTCTTTGATTTGCCAAATGAGTGGACAATAGATTATGGTGATTTAACATTTAATTTAAAACCATTTAGCTTTAAGCATACAGGACTTTTTCCTGAGCAGGCTGTTAACTGGGATTGGTTTTCTTCTATAATAAAGGAAGCACTAGATAAAAATCCATCCAGACAGATTAAGGTGCTTAATTTGTTTGCATATACTGGAGGTGCAACAATTGCAGCTGCAAATGCAGGAGCTCATGTTACACATGTTGATGCATCTAAGGGTATGGTTAATTGGGCAAAAGAGAATGCAGTGTCATCAGGACTTAAAGATGCTCCAATAAGATGGCTTGTAGATGACTGTGTTAAATTTGTTGAGAGAGAAATAAGAAGAGGCAATAAATATGATGCCATTATTATGGATCCACCATCATATGGAAGAGGCCCTAAAGGAGAAATATGGAAAATAGAAGACTGTATTTATCCACTTATTGAACTCTGTACTAATATATTAGAAGAAAAACCTTTATTCTTCTTAATTAATTCGTACACAACGGGATTACAGCCAGCAGTTCTTACATATATGATTAATACATTAATTGTTAATAAGTTTGGCGGAAGAGCAGAAGCTGATGAAATAGGATTAAATGTTTCATCAAACGGACTGGTGTTACCATGCGGTGCATCAGGAAGATATGTATCAGAATAACTACATATTATATAGAAGAAATAAGGAATAGATTAGTTCTATTCCTTGTTTTTTCAATATATTGTATTAAAAAGAGTACAATACACAATTGTATTAAAAAAAATACAATTTTTTATAAATAATTGTTGCAAACACCCGGATTCGTGTGTATACTAACAAATGCTGTGGCATGATAGCGTTGAAGCGCGAGGTTGCTAAGTAGGTTGAAAAACCCTGAAATAACAAGTTCAGTTCGAAAGAATGCTTAGGTTTTCCGTGGAGCGAATGTCAAGTCTAGAAACTGACGACAAGTCACTGTACGTATAATAGTCTGCAGGAAGCAGAAACGACGTGTAAGTCCGAGATGAGAATAAATAGGACACACACGGGAGAGTGTACAGTCACCGCTTGTCGTACTAATTTCCATAAAGTACGAAAAGGAGGCGACTTTTTTTATGGCAAACCAGATTATGAGAATCACATTAAAGGCATACGATCATCAGTTAGTTGATGCATCAGCCAAGAAGTTGATTGAAACAGTTAAGAAGAGCGGTGCTGAGGTTTCAGGCCCTGTTCCACTTCCTACTAAGAAGGAAGTTGTTACAATCCTTCGTGCAGTTCACAAGTATAAGGACTCAAGAGAACAGTTCGAACAGAGAACTCACAAGAGACTCATAGATGTTATTGCACCAACACAGAAGACAACTGAGTCATTGTCCAGACTCGAGATGCCAGCTGGTGTTTACATCGACATCGAAATGAAACAGAAATAATCCCCGAGCTAGATGTACATCCTTAATGGATGGACCAATGTAGGGAAACAAGGAGGAAAAGAAATGAAGAAAGCGATTTTAGCTACAAAGATCGGTATGACACAGGTCTTCGATGAGAACGGCCTTGTTATTCCAGTAACAGTACTTGAAGCAGGTCCATGTTACGTTACACAGATTAAAACTGTTGAGAACGATGGATACAGCGCAGTACAGGTTGGATTTGTTGACAAGAAGGACAAGATTGTTAACAAAGATGCAGCAGGTAAGAAAGAAATAGTTCACAGACACGGTGCTACAAAGGCTGAGAAGGGTCACTTCGATAAGGCTGGTGTTTCTTCAAAGAAATTCGTAAAAGAATTTAAGTTTGAGAACGCTGATGAATTTGCACTTGCTCAGGAAATCAAAGCAGACATTTTTGAAGTTGGTGACAAGATTGATGTTACAGCTATTTCAAAAGGTAAGGGATTCCAGGGCGCAATCAAGAGACATGGTCAGCACAGAGGACCTATGATGCATGGTTCAAAGTTCCATC
>JAUNNN010000025.1 GCA_030531435.1 Lachnospiraceae bacterium | reverse complement strand
TTCTGAGCCTTTTCAACCATCTCTTCAATACGAGCTGGATGAATTCTTCCATCAACGATGAGCTTTTCAAGAGCAATTCTTGCTATCTCACGTCTTACTGGATCAAAGCCTGAAAGAACTACTGCTTCAGGAGTATCATCAATAATAAGCTCTACACCGGTAAGTGTTTCAAGAGTACGGATATTACGTCCTTCACGTCCGATAATTCTTCCCTTCATTTCATCGTTAGGAAGCTGAACTACTGATACTGTAGTCTCTGCAACGTGATCTGCAGCACATTTCTGTATTGCAGTAACAACGATATCCTTTGCTTTTTTAGATGATTCTTCTTTGATCTGCTGTTCCATCTCTTTAAGACGAACTGCAGTCTCATGTTTAACATCATCTTCAACAACTTTTAACAGATATTCTTTTGCCTGGTCGGAGGTTAATCCTGAGATTCGTTCAAGTTCCTGTACACGCTGCTCATTTAATCTAGAAATTTCTTCCTTCTGTTTAGCCAGGTTTTCTTCTTTGGCTGCTAATGACTGCTCACGTCTTTCTAACTGTTCAGTCTTTTTATCAACATTTTCTTCTTTCTGCTGAATACGTCTCTCCAAACGTGAAACCTCAGCTCGTCTCTCCTTCGTTTCTTTCTCGAGCTCGTTCCTTGTACGGATTGATTCTTCCTTTACTTCAAGTAACCCTTCACGTTTCTTTTCTTCAGCAGTTTTAAGAGCATTATCAATAATTTCTCTTGCTTTAGCTTCTGCATTTTCAAGTTTCTCACCGTCTTTTTTGTTACGGCTATTGAAACCAAGCTTATAAGCAATTACAACTGCAACCAAGAGGACAACCACAGCAACAGCAACATACGCTAATTGCACAGGGCACCTCCTTTAAATTTTCATTGTACAATATATTGCAACGTAGATAAAAATCTACCCAAATATACAACATTTAATATTTTATACAGATTGCAATATTATGTCAAGTAAAATAAGGCATGCCATAACCCATTTTGTACGCTAAAGAAGAAGTGCTTACAGCACTTCTCTGATGCCTCAAAGCCGGCGGGCTCCCACGATATAAAATCGTGGTAAGTACACATAAAAACGGCATATTTATATGCTATATGCCGCTTTCATTTCTTATTTCATCAAATATTTTACTTACCTTATCAAGAGAAAAACCTTTTCTATAAATTGATGCAAATATTTTTTGTCTTTCTTCATATTCAAGGTCAAATCTACCGTGACATTTTTTGATAAGTAGTTTTTTTATAAGTTCCTCTTCTACTCCTGAATTAAGTGGATCATCTTCATAAAATTCATTCAGTTCTGAATCAATAATATCTTTTGAAATGCCTTTTTCTATAAGCTTATTTCTAATTACGCTCTTACTAGTAGATTGAGCCTTTGATGCAATGAATCCATGTGCATATCTTCTGTCATCTATATAATGATAGCTTTTAACATAGTCTATGGCTTCTTCAATGCACTGAGTTGGATATTTATTTTCAGTAAGCTTTTCGCGGAGCTTCTTTTCTGTTAAATCATTCTTTAACAGTAAATTCATTGCTCGCTTCTTCGCACGCTTTGGAAGTAAAACCTTCAGTATATCTTCATAGCTATCATCAGATAACTCATGGTCTTTTTCTATCCCATACTGTTTAATCTCACTTTTATATAGGACAAACGCAAAGGCATCATTTAAATATATCTCATATTTACCTTTTCGATACTCTTTAATATCAGTTACAACCATACTGATTCACCAGAAGCAATACTAACTATTCGCTCTTCTTTTCATCAGCATCAGCTGCTGAAGCTCCATCAAGTCCATAATGAGCACGAACCTTTGCTTCAATTTCAGCTAACAGCTCTGGATTATCAAGAAGATACTGCTTCGTATTATCTCTACCCTGACCTATCTTATTGCCATTATATGCATACCATGCGCCTGACTTATTAACAATGTCACTCTGGGCAGCAAGATCAAGTATATCGCCTTCACTTGAAATTCCTTTACCAAACATGATATCAAACTCAGCCTCTTTGAATGGTGGAGCCACTTTATTCTTAACGACTTTAACTCTTGTCCTGTTACCTGTAACTTCTCCGCCAGACTTAAGTGTTTCAATACGTCTTACATCCATACGAACTGATGCATAGAATTTAAGAGCACGACCACCTGTAGTAGTTTCAGGATTACCAAACATCACACCAATCTTTTCGCGGAGCTGGTTGATGAAGATTACTGTACAGTTTGATTTATTAATAACTGCTGTAAGCTTTCTTAACGCCTGTGACATAAGACGAGCCTGAAGACCAACGTGTGAATCGCCCATATCGCCATCGATTTCGGCCTTAGGTACTAAAGCTGCAACTGAGTCAACTACCACGATATCAATAGCACCTGATCTAACCATTGTCTCAGCTATCTCTAATGCCTGCTCACCATTATCTGGCTGTGAAATGTAAAGATTATCAATATCAACGCCTATATTTTTAGCATAAACCGGGTCAAGAGCATGCTCAGCATCTATAAAGCTGGCAATACCGCCTCTTTTCTGAACTTCAGCAATCATGTGAAGTGTAACTGTTGTTTTACCTGATGATTCAGGTCCATATATTTCAATAATACGTCCCTTTGGGATACCGCCAAGTCCTAATGCTATATCAAGGCTCAATGAACCAGTTGGGATAGCTTCAACATTCATAGCTGTATTATTATCCCCAAGCTTCATAACTGAACCTTTACCATACTGCTTTTCAATCTGTGCAACCGCAGCGTCTAATGCTCTTAACTTATCTTCTCTTTCCATACTAATATACTCCTTTTAATCATCATACCCGATATGCGAACATTTGTTTGCTATGTTTTGAATAATAAAACATCTGTTCGATTTTGTCAACGGGTAAATTAAATATTTTTTACAATTCAAATAATACGCCTCTTCCTGTCCATTATTTTGGACAGAAACAAGCTTTTTTTAATATATTTTATTTTTTAACGTTATTGATTTATTTTTAGATAAGAAACAATACTTATAGATTATTTTATTTGTTATATTCTGATACGCATTCTTTAACCATTGCAAGTGCATTGGCTACAGTTAATTTACGAACTGTTAATCTGTCACCGTCAAAATTAAATTTATTTACACTAACTTTTTCTTTAACGGCAACTCCTATATATACAAGGCCAACTGGCTTTTCTTTAGTGCCGCCACCTGGGCCAGCAATACCAGTTACAGCTACAGCTACATCAGCATTACTTTTATTAAGAGCACCCTTTGCCATTTCCATGGCTACCTGCTCACTTACTGCACCAAATTTTTCAAGAGTTTCTTTTTTTACACCAAGCAGTCTGTTTTTTGCTTCATTTGAATATGTTACATATCCTTCATTAAATACATCTGAAGCCCCAGAAACATTAACAATTGTTCCTGAAATCAAGCCACCCGTACATGACTCAGCTGTAGTAATAGTGTATTTATTTTTTAAAAGAAGCGCCACTACCTCTTCTTCAAGTAATCCATCTTCATTTATTTCTACAGGCTTAAAGTCAGACATAATAATTACATGCTCCCTTTAAATATACCTACATTCTTTATAATGTAATCAATAAGCGAAACAACTGTAAGAATAAGTGATACCCATACAAGAATGCTTGTTACAATGGCATATACCGGATTATTAATATCTGCAATAAGAAGGCAGATTGCAACCATTGAGAATGCTGTTTTAAATTTCCCCCAATAGCTTGCTGCAATTACTACTCCATTATCTGATGCGACAAGACGAATTCCACTAATAATAAACTCTCTTGCGATTACGATTACTACATACCACGCAGGAAGCTTATTTAATTCGATAAAACAAATCATTGCTGAACATACAAGAAGCTTATCAGCAAGAGGATCCATAAATTTTCCAAAATTTGTAACGAGATTATATTTTCTTGCAATTTTTCCATCTAACAAATCAGTGAGTGATGCTAAAATAAAAATTGCAAGCGCTATCCACTTATCAAATGCTGTAATATTACACATTAAAAATACAATAAATACAGGCACCATTATTACTCTTAAAAGTGTTAGTTTATTTGGTAAATTCATTTTCATGAAATAAGTTCTCCTATCAAATCATACTCGTTGGCACCGGTAACTTTTACTTTTACCATATCGCCACTCATTAAATCACGTTCTGTCTGAATAAATATCATTCCATCTACAGAAGGAGCATCCATATAAGTTCTTCCAGCATAAGCATTGTCTTCAACTATTCTACCTTCAATAAAGACTGTAAGCTCTCTTCCAATCATTGCCTCTGCTTTTTCAAAGGCAATAGCCTGCTGAAGCTCCATTATTTCTGCTCTTCTTGACTCTTTTATTTCTTCATCCACCTGTCCATCAAAGGATGCAGCTGGAGTTTCTTCTTCTCTCGAATATGTAAATACACCAAGTCTATCAAATTCAACCTTATCAACAAATTCCATTGTTTCGTAATGGTCTTCATCGGTTTCACCAGGGAAACCTGCAATAAGTGTAGTTCTTATACATATATCAGGAATTCTATTTCTAAGCTTATTTACTACTTCTACTATGTCAGACTGATTTGTAAGTCTTCCCATTTTTCTAAGGACTTCATCGGCACCACTCTGAACTGGCATATCAATATAATGACAAACCTTAGGATTTGTAGCAATAACTTCAATCAACTCATCATCTATTTCTTCTGGGTATGCGTATAAAATACGAATCCACTCAATTCCGTCAACTTCTGAAAGCTTATTAATAAGCATAGGAAGACTCTTTTTCCCAAATAAATCAATTCCGTAAAGAGTTGTCTCCTGTGCAACTAATATAAGTTCCTTAACCCCTGCCTGTGCTAATTCAGAAGCTTCTTTTACAAGATCCTCCACAGGGTAAGAACGATATGTACCTCTAAGTTTTGGAATAATACAATACGTGCAATGCTTATTACAACCTTCAGCAATTTTTAGATATGCATAGTGTCCGCCAGTTGTAACAAGACGTTTTGAATCAAGTTTTGGTAATCTGTTAAGTGGTTCTTTTATGACTGGTTTTTCATTTTTATCAAGAACCGACTTTAATGCTGTAATAATACTATCAATTGCTGAAGTGCCTATTACCGCATCTACTTCAGGAATTTCTTCCCTTATTTCATCAGCGTATCGTTCAGCAAGGCAACCGCACACAATAAGAGCACGGCACCTTCCACCATTATCTGTTTTATATTCAGCCATCTGAAGAATCGTATTTACGCTTTCCTCTTTAGCATCTCCAATAAAACAACATGTATTAACGATAATTATTTCAGCTTCTTCTTCGTCATCTGTAAACTGATACCCTTCTTTATACAGGGCACCCATCATAACCTCTGAATCAACGAGGTTTTTATCACAACCCAGCGACACCATCAGAAGCTTCATATTTTATTCCTCGTCTGGAACGATTTTAACGATACCGCCTTCAAGCTCTTCAATAGCAACTGAAAGAGGCTTCTTATCATTAGCATCTTCTACTGGAGTTCCAGCACCATCAATAAGCTGACGAGCTCTCTTTGAAGTAGCCATAACAATTGAGTAACGGCTGTTTACTACAGGATGCTCATTTTCTACTGCATCTGCGTTAACAACATTCATTAAATCTGAATAAGATGGATGTAACATAATATATCTCCTTTAATTATACTCATTATTTAGATAGGAACTGATCGAATTCCTTAATCATATCATCTATAAAATCGCCATTCTGTCTTATGGCATTTTTTGCGCTTTGAATTGTATTATGGATATCACCAATACATTCTTCCAAATCATCATTAACAATTATATAGTCGTATTTATTAATGATTTCTGCTTCCTCTTTACCTCTGACAAGACGCTTTCTGATAACTTCCTCAGTCTCCGTGCCTCGTTTTTTAAGACGGTTATAAACCTCTTCAACAGATGGTGGAGAAATAAACACAAGAACCGCTTCATCAAACTTTGCCTTTACTTTAAAGGCACCCATATATTCGATTTCAAGGATAACATCTTTTCCTGAGTTAAGTGTTTCCTCAACGAAGGCTCTTGGAGTTCCATAATAATTACCTACATACTCTGCGTACTCAAGAAGTTCTCCCTTATCAATCATCTCTTCAAACTCTTCTCTTGTTTTGAAGAAATAATCCTTTCCGTCTTCTTCCATCGGTCTTGGATTTCTTGTAGTAGCTGAAACCGATAGTCTGTAATTATCATATCTTTTGATAAGTTCTTTCATGATAGTTCCCTTGCCTGAACCAGCAAACCCGGAAACCACTATCAGAATTCCCTTTTTTTTCATATCTATTACCTATTCAATATTCTGAATCTGTTCTCTAACTTTTTCGATGTCTGTCTTTAAATCAATAGCATAATTAGATGTACTAAGGTCATTTGCCTTTGAGAGAATTGTGTTAGCTTCTCTATTCATCTCCTGCGCTATGAAATCAAGTTTTCTACCAAGGCTACCACCAGCAATAAGTGCATCCTTTGTAGCCTGAATATGACTCTTTAATCTTACTATTTCTTCATCTACACAAATTTTATCTGTATATAAAGTAACCTCTGTAAGAATTCTTGATTCATCAATTGTTGAATCTTTAAGATATTCTGAAACCTTTGCAGTAAGCTTCTCACGATACTCTTCAATAATCTTTGGAGCTCTCTCTTCAACGTGAGTAACATTTTCAAGCATATTATCAAGCTTACTAATAATGTCCTTTTTAAGGTTTTCACCTTCTTTAACTCTTGCTTCAACAAAGGCTTCACATGCACCTCTAAGTGCTTTTTCAACATCCTGCCAAAGCTCACCCTCATTTATTTCCTGCTCTTCAAGAGTAATAACTTCTGGGAATCTTGAAAGTGTAACAGCCTTTAAATCATTATCAAGGCTAAAATCATTTGCTATTTGATCTATATATGTAACATATGATTTTGCAATTTCTTTATTATACTTTACAGCATAATTTGATTCAGTAAAGTCCTCATAAGTAACAAATATATCAACTTTACCTCTCTCCATATACTCTTTAAGGACGTTTCTCATTGAAGCTTCAAAAAAGCTTAACTTTTTAGGCATCTTAATATTCACATCTAAATATCTGTGATTAACTGCCTTTATTTCAATAGTAATTTTCTGATTTTCATTAGCGACTTCGCATCTTCCGAAGCCTGTCATGCTCTTAATCATTTTTGTAACCCTGCTCGTTTAATTAAATACGCATACAAAGTGTATTATACATAAAATTTACATAAAACTCAATCAATTCTTAAATTGTTACAGTGGTTTTAAACTTAATATCACTAGATGATGCGCCAATGTAAATTGTATAATCTCCGCTATTTGTTATGAAGTCCTTTTTCTCTACATCATAGTATGCAAAATCTGCTTTATTTAGCATTAATGATACACTGGCTTTTTCACCCTTTTTAACTGAGACTTTAGTAAATGCTTTAAGTTCTTTTACGGGTCTTTCTACTGTTGGATTATTTTCACCAGCATATACCTGAACTGCTTCCATTCCATCCACATCTCCCATATTTTCTACACTAAAGCACACTTCAAATGAGCCATTTCCGCATGATTTAACGTTAAAGTCGTCATATTTAAATTCTGTATATGAAAGACCATATCCAAATGGGAACATTACATTGATGTTTTCTTTTTCATAGTATCTGTAGCCATAGAAAACGCCTTCCTCATATACAACTTTTTCTTTAGAACCAAACTGTCCGTTTTTGTATGTAACAGTATCCTCTAATTTGTATGGGAATGATTCAGAAAGTTTTCCTGATGGATTGACATCACCAAATAATACATCTGCAAGTGCACTTCCACCTTCAAGTCCTGCATAATATGTAAATACAACACTCTTTGCCTTATCTATCCATGGCATCTCAACTGGAGAACCTGCATTCAATACAATTACCATATCTTCTCTTACATCAAGAAGCTTCTCAATAATAATATCCTGGTCATATGGAAGCTTTATATCATCCCTGTCTTTACCCTCGATGTCGTAATTATGATCAAGGCCACCAACAAAAATAACTACATCCGCTTCTTTTGCTGCATTAATTGCTTCATCAAATAAGCCTTTATTAATTTCGGCAAACTGACCTGGCTTTGATCGAATTACATATGGATATTCAAGCTCTGCATCAGTATTTGTGCTTTCAGCCTGCCATGATTCAGTTGCATTCATCGCCTTTGAAGGAACATGGTAGCCTTTAGAATATGTGACTTTATGATTTCCACCAAGGGCCATCTTAATTCCCATAAGAGGTGATACTTCGTAGAGAGCCTTTATTTCTGCTGATCCACCGCCAAAGGAATGCATAACATCTGCATTTGCACCAATAACAGCAACCTTCTTAAATTTATTTTTATTAAGAGGAAGGATTTTATTTTCATTTTTAAGTAAAATAATTGATTCAGAAGCTGTCTTATATGCTTTTTCTCTATGCTCTTTTGTATTATAAGCCCCTGCTTTTCGCGCATTCACTTCACTTCCAAGCATCTTGAGTCTATACATAAGTCGTAATGTATTACGCACTTTTTCATTAACAGTTTCTTCTGCAATCACACCATCCTCTACAGCCTTAATTAATGGCTTTGCAAAGAAATAGTCATCAAAATCAGGAGTAACTGACATTTCTATATCCATTGCAGAATTTGCTGCTTCTTCTGTACTATGAACGCCGCCCCAGTCACTAACAATAGTGCCATCATAATTCCATTCTTCTCGTAATATTTTATCTAGAAGCACTTTACTTTCACAGCACTGTTCACCACGGAACTTATTATACGCACCCATTACAGAAAGCGAACCTGCCTCTAATAATGCTGCCTTAAATCCAGGAAGATATATTTCCCTTAAAGTTCTTTCATCAACTTCTGTGTCTACAGCCATTCTTCCAGTTTCCTGATTATTAACTGCATAATGCTTTACACATGCAGAAACATCGCTTTCCTGTATACCCTTAATGATAGGAACACACATACGTTCAATTACTCTTGGATCCTCGCTTAAATATTCAAAATTTCTTCCACACCTAGGGTCTCTTTTTATATTTACACCTGGAGCAAGAATCATATCCTTCGCACGACCTCTTGCTTCTTCGCCAAGCACCTTGCCTGATTCATATGCAAGCTCTGTATTCCATGTTGATGCAATTGCTGAATTACTTGGTAAATATGTAACAAAATCGTCATCTGGACCGTATGGCATCCACTCATCATTTTTAAATTCTGATCTGACTCCCATAGGGCCATCTGAAAAGTAAAAGGCTGGAATATTTAATCTTTCAACTTCACCTGTTCTAAAAAAACCTGCGCCATGAATCATAGTGATTTTTTCTTCAAGGGTAAGCTTACTTAAAAGTTCTTCTATTTCTTTACTAAAATCAGTCATTTCTAACCTCCAAAACATATGAAATGGGTACACCCATATATTGTTAAATTATACCCTTTTAAAGCTTTAATCTTCAACTACAATCTATTATATTGTTTGATTTTTAACTTAAGGCTTTATATAATCATAAGCATATTGTTTTTAAAGGAAATATTATGGCACTTGATGGAATTACAGTTGCTGCACTTAAGCACGAATTATCAGAAAAGCTTACAGGCAGTCGACTTTATAAAATAGCTCAGCCAGAAAATGATGAGCTTTTAATAACATTTAAAACTAGTGATGGGCAAGTGAGACTCACCATTTCTTCTGATGCGACTCTACCACTTGTTTACATTACTGATACAAATAAACAGAGTCCTATGACTGCACCTAATTTCTGTATGCTTCTTAGAAAACATATACAGAATGGGCGTGTTACTTCTATTTCTCAGCCATCTCTTGAGAGAATTCTTATTTTTGAAATAGAACATATGGATGAGCTTGGTGATATGCGTCACAAAAAGCTTATTGTAGAGCTGATGGGTAAACACAGTAATATTATTTTTACTGACGAAAACGATAAAATTATCGACTCCATTAAACATATAAACAGCTTTATTAGTTCGGTACGAGAAGTGCTCCCTGGAAGAGATTATTTTATTCCTGGCGAAAATAATAAACATAATCCATTTGATGTTAGTTTTGATTTATTTGTTTCAGAGCTAAAGTCAAAACCTATGCCTACAGTTAAAGCTATATACTCTTCTTTCACAGGTTTTTCTCCTGTAATGAGTGAAGAATTATGCTTTAGAGCAAATATTGACTCCAGTATTCCTGCTGGTTCTTTAGATGAGGTTAGTTTACATAAATTATTTGATGAGTTTAATGGGCTTCTATCAATGATTAAAAATGGGCAGTTTAGTCCTAATATTATTTATGATGGTGATAAGCCTGTAGAGTTTGGTGTGGTTAACATAAATCAATATTCTGATATGTCAGTTAAGCATCTTAGCTCTATTTCTGAAGTATTAAATGAATACTATTCAAGAAAAGCTGAAGTTACAAGAATACGTCAGAAATCAGTTGATCTTAGAAAGATTGTATCTACTGCTCTTGAGCGAAATTATAAAAAATATGATTTACAGATAAAACAGCTTAAAGACACTGATAAAAAAGATAAATATAAGGTGTATGGCGAACTTATTAATACGTACGGATATGGGCTTGATAAGGATGCAACATCTTTTGAAGCTGATAACTATTACACTGGAGAAAAAATCACAATTCCTCTTGATAATACTATTACTCCTCAGGAAAACGCGAAAAAGTATTTTGACAAATATAACAAATTAAAACGTACTGAAGAAGCATTAACAATTCAGGCAGAGGAAACAAAAAAAGAAATAGACCATCTTGAATCAATCTCCTCTTCTCTTGATATAGCTTTACTTGAAGAAGATCTTACTGAAATAAAAGAAGAAATGATTGAAAGTGGTTATATAAAGAGAAAAGGTGGTAAGGGCAAAGTCAAAATTACTAGTAAGCCATTCCACTATGTAAGTTCAGATGGATTCCACATTTATGTTGGTAAAAACAACTTCCAAAACGATGAATTGACATTTAAATTCGCAAACGGAAATGACTGGTGGTTTCATGCAAAGAAAATGCCAGGTTCTCATGTAATACTAAGAACTGAAGGCAAAGAAATTCCTGATAGAACATATGAAGAAGCTGCTGCTCTTGCAGCCTATTATTCAAAGGGGCGAGAACAGACTACTGTAGAAATCGACTACGTAATCAAGAAAGAAGTCAAAAAACCATCTGGCTCTCCTCCAGGATTTGTAGTTTATTATACAAACTATTCTATGTCCATAAAACCGGACATATCTACTTTAACAGAAGTATAAAAAGCAGGGAATTAATCCCTGCTTTTCTCTATTATTCTTTATTACTCCATGCTTTTGTAATTCTTATAAACTTACCTAAATTAATAAGGGCTCTCACGCCTTCATCAACAATAACCGCCATAAATACACCGATTATTCCAAGCTTTAGTACAAATACAAATACGCATGCAGATACAACAACAAGAACTGTTCCAAAAAGTTGTGTTAAGAGCATCCACTTAGTATCGCCGTATCCTTTAATACCTGAACCAACAATAATGTTACCTGCCTTGCCAAAAAGATTACAGCAAACCATAATAAGGTATATTCCACATCCAGTAATAATTCCTTCATCACTTGAAAACAGACTAAGAATCTGGCTTGGGAATATTGAACAGATAATAAGTGTTACTAATGCAACTCCACCTGACATTATGTATGCAAGCTTAACAACCTGATTAAACTGTTCTCTGTCCTTTTTACCCTTTGCCTCTCCGGTAAGAGTCATTGTGGCATTACCAAGGGAGCCAATAATAACAACAATTAATACCTCAACGCTAAATACAATTGAATAAATTCCTGCTGCGATGTCATTAATAGAATTAAGAATTCTAATAATAACAAGGTTTCCTGCATTCCACGCCAAATCTTCTAATGCACAGTTAACTCCAAGCTTTAATGACTTAATATACGGCCATACAGATGCAGACATAACCTTTTTAAGCGAAGGCTTAGTTGTCAGTTTATTGCTTCCCATAACAAAGGATGCAAAAATCACACCTGCAAACTCTGCTATAGTGGTAGCAATTGCCGCGCCTTCTATTCCCATTTCTGGGAGACCTAAATGTCCAAAAATCAATGCATAGTCAAGAATAACATTTACTCCTGATCGAATTATTCCATAAAACACCATAGGCTTCGTGTAGTTCGAAGTCTGCATTATTACAGAAAACGATCCTTCTGCTCCAATAAGAAGAAACGAAGGTACAAAATACTTAATATATCCTAGACAGAATGGCATAACTGACTCTGAGACTCCCATAAGAGTGAAGACCTGTCTACTGCAAAATATCCAAAAGAAGAACAATAAAACTGCTGGTATATTATTCCACTTTAGAAGGGATGCTGCATAATTTTCTGCTTCCTCTTTATTGCCAGCTCCAACATTCTGACTAATCAAAATCGACGATCCCGCTGTAACCGTAAATGCAAATGACATTGTAGTCCACATAGGGGATGTAACATTACCAAGTGCGCTCATATAAAGCGTATTCATCTGACCTAAAAATATTCGGTCTATTATCATCTGTAGCTGTGATATTACATTGCTAAGTATAATAGGCACAGCTATTTTTAATATTCTGTTCATATATACTTTATTCATCTTATACTCTATCTCCTCCGCTATTTCTCACAATAAATATTGTGAACTAGCAGATACTCCTTTCATAAAAAAACAAACAATACTAACAAATCTTTGGAGTCTCTTATTGATTTTTGGCTAAGTTTCTTGAAATTAACCGCAACGTTAAACATAATAAACATTTTGTTTATTAATGTCAACACATTTTTTATCTACGAAGAATAGAATGTACTAAAATAAAAATAAGCTCCACACCAAATGGTGCGGAGCTTCTATATTTGTTATCTTATGAATTTTTTATTATATTTTTTCTACATGAACTTATAGGATACCAGCTACATCCTTTACATATGTCAGCAAGCATTTCTTCAGTCATATGTTCGTCAATGTATTCTGTTATCTCATGGTAATCGTATTCCTTTTCTTCAAGGTTAAAGTACTCTACTGTCTTTCCATCAAACCATTCAACTTTGTCCTGAGTTGAACACATATTTTCACCAAGCTTATTTGGACAGTCAACACAAAGATCATCCGTTGAGAATTTAAGAGTAACCTTTGAATCCTTATTTGACCTTAAGTAATCAACAACCTTATCCATGTTTGATACAAAGCCATCGCTATAGCCTTTACCAGAATATCCCTGAGTACAAAGCAAATGATGTGGTCTAAGTGTTATCATCTAGGAAGCCTCTTTCTAATAATAAATCCAATATATGATGCAAGAACTGCTTTAATAATTGCTGTTGGAATAAATGGAAGTACGCAAGCTGTAATACCAACCATTACAGTACTCTTTGTAAGCAAGCAGAACATAACAACACCAACTACATAGTTTGCTACAGTACCTAAAATAAGGAATACTACAAATGCGCCCTTAAACATGTCCTTATGTTCTACACCATATCCAATGATGAATGCCATAAGTGGGAATGAAATTAAAAATCCGCCAGTTGGTCCAACAAATTTATCGAGACCACCAGAAAAGTTTGCAAGAACTGGAACACCAATTGCTCCAAGTAAAATATAAATTAATGATGAATATGTTGAAAGCTTTGCTCCAAGAACTACTGCAGCTAAAGTAATTGCAAATGTCTGCATTGTCATTGGAACACCAAGTGGAAGTGGTATTGAAATCTGTGCCATGATTACTATTACAGCTGTAAAAAGTCCTACATAGCACATTTCTCTCATGCTGATTTTTTTAGATGATTTTGATTCGCTCATAATATTTCTCCTTGTATGTAATAATTTAGAATTATTAAATGAATTATTCTGTAATTTAGATATTCCTTAATTACACAACATGAGAATTATATTATTCATTTTACCAATTGTCAACCAATTAATTATGATGAGTTTACATTAGGCAACACTCTGCTTTTTCTTATGTTTTCAAATAAAAGAAAAGTACGCTTCGCGAACTTTATCTTTTATCATGAATTAAACAAAACCCTGACAGTTTTCTGTCAGGGTCTAATCACTATATTATTATTTTCTTTCCATCAACTTCAATAACATTTAATTTAAATGCCTGAATTGTCTGTTCTTCTCCATCGCTGACTTTAATTGCTTCACAGCTTACTGTCTGCCTTCCGTTTTTAAGGGCATCCATAAGCTTTAATGTCTTATCTATTGTCATTAATGGAGTTGTTTTATTCTGACCATCTATAGTCTCAAAAACAAGTTTACAATTCTCTTCAGTTGAAATACTACTTACTCCATTGTCCCAGAAATGTTCATCTGCCATATGTTTTCACTATCTCCTCCAACTAAACGTCGATGCTATCCTAAGATTTTTTTAGAAGAGTGCTTCTGCATCGCATAAATACTAGGATAAGAACTAGCCTATCAACCAGTCGTACATATCCTGATATTTGTTAGCTGATACATCCCATGAGAAGTCTTTTGCCATAGCACGATCAACCATCTTATTCCACTCACGCTTACGATTTGTGTATACATCATAAGCATATCTAACTGTACCAAGCATTTCATGGGCATTGTAGTTACAGAAGCTAAAGCCTGTACCTGTACCTTCATACTCATTGTATGGCTCAACTGTATCTTTAAGTCCACCTGTCTCTCTAACGATTGGAAGTGTTCCATATCTTAAAGACATAAGCTGTGAAAGTCCACATGGCTCAAATAATGATGGCATAAGGAATGCATCTGATGCAGCATAAATCTTATGTGAAAGAGCTTCTGAATAGTAAATATTTGCAGAAACTTTGTTGCCATACTTCCAGTCAAAGTGACGGAACATATTCTCATACTGTTCTTCACCTGTACCAAGAACTACAACCTGAAGATCCATCTGGCAAATTTCATCAAGAACATATGCAATAAGATCAAATCCCTTCTGATCTGTAAGTCTTGATACAATACCAATCATGAACTTCTTCTCATTAATCTCAAGTCCAAGTTCTTCCTGAAGTGCCTTTTTATTTTTGCATTTTTCCTTACGGAAGTTTTTAGCATCATACTGTACAGGAATATATTTATCTGTTGTCGGGTTATAGTCAGTATAATCAATACCATTAACAATACCACGAAGGTCATTTGTTCTGGCTCTTAAAAGAGCATCAAGTCCTTCGCCATAGAATGGCATTTTGATTTCTTCTGCGTATGTATCACTAACTGTAGTAATCGCATCTGCAAAAACAAGACCACCCTTTAATAAATTACCATCTTTATATGCTTCAAGCTTATCAGGTGTGAAGTAATAATCTGAAAGTCCTGTAATATTCTGAATAGTCTTAACATCCCATACCCCCTGGAATTTAAGGTTATGGATTGTCATTATTGACTTAATACCACGGAAGAACTCTCCACCCTGGAAACGTTCCTTAAGGTAAACTGGAACAAGTCCTGTCTGCCAGTCATGGCAGTGAATAATGTCTGGTCTAAAATCAATTACTGGAAGAACAGATAAAACTGCCTTTGAGAAGAATGCAAACTTCTCAACATCCCATAAAAGATCACCATATGGTTTAGCACCAGAAAAATAGAATTCGTTATCAATAAAATAGAAAGTAATTCCATCTAATTCTGTCTTAAAAATACCAACATACTGATTCTGAGAACCAATATCCATATAGAAATGATTTATATACTCGAGTTTGTCACGGTACTCTTCCTTCATGCAAAGATACTTAGGTAAAATTACTCTTACATCGAAGTACTTTTTATCAAAGCATTTAGGTAATGAACCTACTACATCTGCCAGTCCACCAGTCTTAATAAATGGTACACATTCAGATGCTGCAAACAGAATTTTCTTCATGAATTACCTCCATTAGTTTAGCTATTAGACATATCTATGAATCAATTATAATAAGAGACTCATTTGATTGTCAATTTCTCTATCGAATAATTATTTTCGTAATTTTTTACAACGTTCTTTTTGATTCTAGAATCATAGTGAGATGCTGAATGAATCTTTGGATTACTAAAGTCATAATCATATGTTCCGTCAGCCTGTTTTGATATATTTGTAAATCTGACAACTGCTTCACCATCACATGTTTTGCCATCAGACTGTGTCATTACAAAGTTATATACGACATCAATATCATTAAAACTGTTACCATTTTTTCCTGCAATTTCGATATCTGGAACTTTAAAGTATGCGGAAAGAGGTCCATATGAAGCCCAGTCAAATGTATATTTCTTTGTTCTAGGATCAATAGAATACATCATATTTGCTTCAGACCATACTCTTAATCCAAATTCAAGGGCTGAGTCTTTAGTAAATGCTCCTGCAGCGGCCTTTACTGCTTCCATAACAATTTCCTGTGGAAGCTCATCTGCTGTCTGAATATATGAAGGCAGATTTTCTACAGTGTATTCTTTTATACATTCTTCAGATGGTTTTTCTACTGCAAAATGTTTATCAAGGCATTCTTCTTCACTAAAATACGCTCTAACCTTAATAGTATCTCCTAATGAATAATATTCCTGAGGTTCAATAATAGAAAATACCATGTTCTGAACATATGGATTTTTACTATTGTTTTCAATTGTAACTGTAGCCTGTGGAGATGCTCCTTCAAATGTGACTGCTAAATCCTTGAACAAATCATCCAAAGTTACAACTGCCGCAGTAACAAGTCCTGATACTGTAACAACTTTAGTGTCTGACTTGATACCAAGTCGCATCTTTTTAGCGAGATCTTTATCGTATGACACTGTGTATGCAAATGTACTACCATTACTTAAATTATTAGGTACTGTAGCATTTACTGAAATAGAATTATAGAAATTATTATAGTCCTCTGAAGCACATGGATATACATGAATGAATCTCTTATCATAATCTTCTCTAAGAGTTCTCATCAGTTCTGATACTTTGTCATAATCAACATCTACTTTAACACTACCCTTGTGATTATATCCGCCATACTGAAGAGTACAGTAATCAGATATATCTACTCTTTCATAAAAAAGAAGTGACTTAACAAACATGATTGCAATAAAAGCAACCACGCAAAATAGCGTCGTGCGTAGTAACATTTTTACACGGCGCTTCTTTCTCTTTTGCCAACTTGTTAATCGTTTCTTCTGCTTCATCCTATCAAAATCTTTTTACGGTGTTTATTTTTAATAATAGCTCTGACAATTAAAACGATAAGAAGAATCAGAGTGATTATTATCACCATAAAAATGTAAAAGAATTTACTTGAATTCTTAAATAATTTCACTGGGTTAAATGAACTGTCGACAACCTTTCTTGAATGATATGAATCATAGTATGAAGGGATTGTGCTTATTCCATTACTACCCTGAGAAAATGATTTAAAATAATCAGCAACAGCTATCCATGCCTTTAGCTCATTACCATTTTCATCATAAATAATTGCACTATTAAAATCTTCAATAGCATTACCATTCTCATCCTTTGGAACAATAGATAAAAGTCCCTTGGACATTTCTGTAACTGCAGAAAGCATGCTCATTGAATAATAGTCAGTAACAACTCTGTATAGCTTTTCATTATCAAGTTCACTTCTTGATTCCTCAAGAAGTGGAGATGAAATCCAAGCATCGCTCACTTTACTTAAAAGCATTCTGTGAGGGTTATATTCAAAGCAAATTCCACTTGTATATAATCTTGCAGATCTCATAAGGTCTGATATTGATGCATCGACCTCACACATTGTCTTAAGTTCACTTCCTGTCAAGAACAGTGATACAAGAGGATACCCAATAACGCCATCCTGTCCTATACCAAGTGATAATGCTTCAAATGCTTTTGCTGTAGTAATATTTCCAACAGGGAATGAGCCTCTGATTGTTCCTGCTGGTGTAACAGCTACATCAAATCTAGTATTCTGTCCTGTTGGAGTTTTATTTGCGCTATATCTATATGCATCAGATAATAAATTTCCAAGCTTTGCCTCTGTATGAATATCATAGCAGTCATCTACAGATTCAAATGCTATTCCATCATTATATGCAATAACGTCTTCAGCCTTTAAATCAAATTTTGAAAGATATATTTCATCTATAGCAGCATTTATGTCTTCAATTGCAGCAAGTACATCTTCATCTTTTGCTACAGAATCATCCATAAGCCTTAAATTATAATTATCTAGATTCCATCTTCCAGATTCATTCTGAGTAAGCTTCATTTCACCGGTATACATACCATATGAACCACAGCTTGCAATCACTGTATCCCCTACAGTTACCTGTTCATTAAGCACTGTATGGCTATGTGCGCTTATTATTACATCAAGATCTGGAACTGCCTTTGCTAAAAGCTCATCTTCTGTCTTTCCAAGTTCAAAACCAGTTCCACTATGTGAAAGGCACATAATCATATCAACATCTTCATTAGCCTTAATCTTTTCAACTGTGCTCTTTACTGCTTCAACTGGGTCAATAAAAGTTAGCTTGCATGTTGGTGCACATTTAATTGCATCATATCCAAGCACCCCTAAAATAGCGATTTTTACGCCACCCTTTTCAACTATTGTATAGTCAGAATAGCCATATGCCGTCAGGCCTTCTTTTAAAGTATTTGTATACTCATCGTTCTGATTAAGATCAATGTTACAAATAACAAGGGCTGGTCTTCTTGCCTTGTCTCTTCCGGCTACTGAATACATATCAGAAAGAGCCTTTGCTCCATAATCAAATTCATGATTACCTATTGTGATTGCATCGTACCCAAAGCTTGCAAGCATCTTTAATTCAAAGGCTTCTGTGTCAACTAATACCTGTGGAAGTGTACCCATTACGATATCACCGCCATCAACTACTAATACATCTGGATTCTCTCGACGCTTCTCATCAATAAAAGTTTTTAATCTTGCAAAACCGCCAATGTTAATCTGATTACCACCAACACTTTTCTCATAATCTTCTACATAAGAATGAAGATCGTGTGAAAATACAATATCAACAGACTTTTCGCCTGCTGCATATATGTTCTGACTAAATGTAATTGTAACGATAAGTGCCGAAAATACCGCAATTATCCACTTTAAACTTTTTTTCATAACTAATCTATTATATCTTTGATGAAATTTTCAGTCAACTTTTTATTTCATTTGCAAGCTGCTTCATCTCTCTTGCTGATTGCATCACACTATCAGTTATTTCTGCACCAGAAAGCATTCTTGCAAGCTCGTTAACCTGCTCATCTTCTGTAAGTTCTTTTACACTTGTAACAGTTCTTCCGTCTGTTGCAGCCTTGCTGATTTCAAAATGTGTATCTGCCATTGCAGCAATCTGTGGTAAATGTGTAACAAGTAGCACCTGATGTTCCTTTGAAATAATAGAAATTTTTTCAGAAACCTTCTGAGCAGTTCTGCCACTGATACCTGTATCTATTTCATCAAAAATAAGTGTATCGATGTTATCTCTATCTGCTAAAACACTCTTAATTGCAAGCATTATACGGGAAACTTCACCGCCTGATGCCACATCCTGAAGAGGCTTAAGCCTTTCACCAGGATTAGTAGAAATAAGCATTTCAACACTATCAAAACCTTTTCCTGAAATATTATCTTCATCTGATAAAACACTTATTTCAAAATTCGCATCAAGGAAATTAAGATACATAAGTGCGTCCTTTATATCAGCTGATAATTTCTTAGCTGTATTAATACGCTTATTTGAAAGATTCATACACATATTAAGCATTTCGTTTTTACTTTCAGAAATAGTCTTTTTAAGCTTTGAAATATATGAATCATAATCCTCGTATTTTAGTAAATCTGCTTCTCTTTTTTCAAGATAAGAAAGAATTTCCTCTATTGTATTTCCATACTTACTCTTTAATCCATTAATCAGATTAAGTCTTGACTCACATTCAGAAAATTCCTCTTCTGAAAAGCTAAGAGACTCTTCATAATCGGCAATGCTCTTATTAAACTCATTAAGAATACTGTCTATATCTGTAAGCATAGAAAGCATGTCATTAACATTTGAATCATATGAAGATGCATTCTTTAAAAGAGAAACTGCTCTTCCGATGGTACTTCCGGCACCTTCTCCATCATACCCTGTCATTCTATGAGCCTGAGTAACTGATTCTGCAATTTTCTTTGCATTACTCATTTTGCTGTATAAGTTTTCAAGTTCTTCATCTTCACCTGGAATAAGCTTTGCATCTTTTATTTCCTTTATTTCAAATGCAGCAAACTCCATATCCCTCTCTCTTCCTGCATCAAGATTAAGGGCATCTCTAAGTTCTGTCTGAAGCTTTGAATATTCTTTATATTTTTCAGAAATATCTAATAAAAGTGTTTTGCCATCATCATCAAGGCAACTGTCTAAAAGCTCCATATGAGCTGATTTATTAAGAAGTGACTGATGTTCATGCTGTCCATGAATATCTATGAGAAGTGATGAAAGCTGCTTTAATGTACCAGTAGTAACACTCTCTCCATTAATTTTGCATGTATTTCTGCCATTAACTATTTTTCTGCTTAATATGATAAGATCATCTTCGTTTTCAATATCAAGCTCATTTAGCTTATTTCTAACAGCATCACTTTCAACAGTAAAAACAAGCTCTGATAAAGCGTAATCAGCATCATCTCTGACAACGTCCTTTGGCATACGTTTTCCTAGAGCAAAATTTACTGCATCAATAATAATGGACTTACCTGCACCAGTTTCACCTGTGATAGCATTAAGTCCCTTTGTTAAATCTATTTCAACTTCATCAATTAATGCGAAGTTTTTTACGTGTATGCTTTGTAACATATTCCTCCAATAGTATCCATTACAAATTTCATCTGCTTAACATCTTTTACAACACACATTATTGTGTCATCGCCAGCTATACTTCCAACAATCTCTTTTATATTAAGAGAATCAATTGCAGCCGCCGCAGCCATAGCCATGCCAGAAACCGTTTTAATCACAAGAATATTTTGTGCATCCTCCATAGAAACTATGCTATCCTGAAGCACTCTTACGAGCTTGTCACTAAGCTCTGTTTTTTGAACCTTTTCCTGAATATATTTCTGCTTTCCAGACTGACCACTTTTTGTCTTAATAAGATTAAGTTGCTTAATATCTCTTGAGACTGTAGCCTGGGTAATATCATATCCAGCCCTTCTTAGTAAAAGGCACAGTTCTTCCTGAGTTTCTACGTTCTTCTCATTTATAATTTTAAGTATTTCTTCGTGTCTCTTATTTTTCATTTTTATTTTTCAGCCATTTTCCTAGATAATACATCAAAGAAGTTTGCTTTGCTTAATTTAACTATTCTTGTTTTTGAATAAGATCTCTTAACATCAACACTGTCACCATTATTAAGAGGGCATGCTGCACCACCGTCAAATGATACCGCCACGCTTGAATTTGAGTTTCTCTCATTCATGCAAAGTTCAACCTTTACTTCATCATCCTTTGACAAAATAATAGGTCTTAAATTTATTGAATGAGCACAAATTGGTGTAATAATAATACACTCTGCATAAGGTGCTACAATTGGTCCACCTGCAGATAGATTATATGCAGTAGAGCCCGTTGGTGTGGAAATAACTATTCCATCAGCATCTACAGAATATAGCAGCTTTTGGTTTACATAAATATTGAAGCTTGCTACCTTTATTGCACCATTTCTTGAAATTATAATGTCGTTTAATGCGTGGTTATGATTCATCTTCATGCCAGAAAGAGTTACTTCTCCAGCAAGCATCATTCTCTCTTCTATCTCGTATTCATCGTTTAGAAGCTTATCAAGTGCTTCAAATATATTTTCTTTTTCTACTTCTGCAAGGAATCCAAGATTGCCCATATTAATTCCAAGAAGAGGGATGTCTTTATTTGATAAAATTCCAGCTACCTGAATAAGAGTGCCATCTCCTCCAAGAACTAATACAAGATCTGTATCATCGTCTATTTTTTTAGCAACTTTTCTGTTATAGCCTTCATCTTCACAAATGCGCTCTATAGCAAGGTAGTTACACTTTTTTCCACGAAGCTCTAAAAACTGAGCAATAGCCTTTGTTTTTTCGAGTTCTGGATCTTTTTCATTGTTTGCAAGAATAAAAAACTTGTTCATTACTTTAGACTCTGATGAGCCTCCTCCACAATCTTTACAACATCAATTTCTGCATTATCTGGCTGTTTAGTAATATGCATTAAATACTCTATATTTCCTTCAGGTCCTTTAATTGGGGAATATGTAAGTCCCTTAACAAAGAAACCTGTCTCTTTTGCAAATCCTAATACATTCTCAATTACTTCGATATGAACAGACTTGTCTCTTACAACGCCCTTCTTTCCAACCTTTTCCCTGCCTGCCTCAAACTGTGGTTTTATAAGGCATGCCATTTCACCATTATCTGATAAAAGAGGAAATGCAACAGGAAGGATTTTCGATAAAGAAATAAATGATACATCTACTGATGCAAAATCTATTTCTTCAGGGACCTGTTCTTTAGTAACATATCTAAAGTTTGTCTTTTCCATGCATATGACACGCTCATCATTCCTGAGTTTCCAGTCAAGCTGACCATGTCCAACATCAATGGAATATACTTTTGTTGCTCCATTTTGAAGCATACAGTCTGTAAATCCACCTGTTGATGCGCCTATATCCATACATTTTGTGTCATTAAGCTTTATATCAAAGCTTTCCATTGCTTTTTCAAGCTTAAATCCACCTCTGCTTACATATTTCTGCTCACTATTTTTTACTAAAAGGTCTATTCCATCTTCTTCGAATGTAGCACCAGCCTTGTCTTCTCTGTTTCCTTTAACAAAAACATTTCCAGACATTATAATTGCTTTTGCCTTTTCTCTTGATGATGCATAACCCTTATTTATTAAAATTACATCAAGTCGCTGCTTCAATTTTTACTCCCAGTATAATCTGAAATAATTCTATTAACGATTGTTTCAGCGTCAATTCCTGTCTCTTTTTTTAGCATATCAACATTTCCATGCTCAATATAATCATCAGGAAGACCAATATTAGTAACACTAACATCAAGATTTCTTCTATTAACGTAATCTGTAACATGCTCTCCATAGCCACCTGATAAAACATTTTCTTCAAGTGTAACTATAAGCTTATGGTCTTCTGAAATCATATCAATAGCATCAGTATCTATTGGCTTTACAAATCTTGCATTTATCAGAGAACATGAAAATCCCTTTTCTTTAAGCATAGTTCTGACTTCTTCAGCTGTCTTAACCATAGAACCAATAGCAAAGAGTGCAATATCTTCTTCCTCATAAATCACTTCACTCTTACCATAAGAAATCTTTTCTCTATAGTCTTTAAGCCCACTGTATGCAATACCTCTTGGGTATCTTATTGCTACAGGCGAATCAAGAGTCAGAGCAAATTTCATCATGTCTGATAGCTCCCACTTATTCTTTGGTGCCATAACTGTAAGGTTTGGAATTGTTGATAAATATGATAAATCAAATATTCCTTGATGTGTTTCTCCATCAGAACCTACTAGACCAGCTCTATCTATTGCAAAAATAACTGGCAAATTCTGAATACATACATCGTGTAATATCTGGTCATACGCACGCTGTAAAAATGATGAGTAAACAGCTACAACAGGTCGTAGTCCGCCAGCAGCAAGTCCTGCCGCAAATGTAACAGCATGCTGCTCTGCTATACCTACATCAAAAAATCTGTCTGGATATTTTATTGAAAATCTCTTTAATCCTGTACCATCGGCCATAGCTGCAGTAATTGCCACAACCTTTTCATTTCTTTCTCCAAGCTTAAACATTACTGTTGAGAAAACATCAGTGTAGTTAGCAACAGTTCTGTTTTTAAGTGGAAGTCCTGTATTAACATCAAACGGCTCTGCTCCATGGAATCTTGCAGGGTGACGTTCAGCTATTTCATATCCACGACCCTTCTTTGTAATTACATGGACGATTACACATTTATTGATTTTCTTTGCTTCCTTAAATGCCTTAACCATTTCTGGAATATTGTGTCCATCAACTGGTCCAAGATATGTAATTCCCATATCTTCAAAGAACATTCCCTTTGGCACAAAAATCTGCTTAACACTTGATTTATATTTTCTAAGCGAGTTAACAACATTGTCTCCACCAGGAACTTTATTAAGCGCACTTTCAAGACCTGTCTTAAATCCTACATATGGATCAGCAGTTCTTATTGAATTAAGATAATTTGAAAGTCCACCTACATTTTTTGAAATAGACTGTTCATTATCGTTAAGTACTATTACATAATTCGTTTTAAGAGTGGCAGCATTATTTAGAGCTTCATATGCCATACCGCCAGTCATTGAACCATCTCCAATAACAGAGAAAACTGTATAGTCATCCCCACTAATATCTCTTGCTTTTACAAGTCCAAGACCAGCAGAAATAGATGTTGAGCTGTGACCTGTATTAAAGGAATCGCAATCGCTTTCACATGTTTTAGGGAAGCCTGCCATACCGCCAAATTTTCTAAGCGTATCAAAGCCTTCTCTTCTTCCAGTTAAAAGCTTATGAGTATATGACTGATGTCCAACATCCCATACAATTTTGTCCTTTGGTAAATCACTGCAAAGATGAAGCGCCATTGTTAATTCAACAGCACCAAGATTTGATCCAAGATGACCACCATTTTCGGAAATTTTCTGCACAAGAAAATCTCTGATTTCCTGAGCAAGCTCAGGATACTTATCAGGATCTATATTCTTTATGTCATTTGCATTTTTTATTTCATCTAAAATCATTTATTTCACCGTTACTCGTTTGTAATATCCTGTACTTCCTTTTCAACCCTGTCAATCTTGACATTACAGTTGTTTAAAAGCTCCATTCCCTCTTTATATAACTCAAACGACTTTTCAAGAGGAATATTGTCATCGCTCATTACATTCATAAGTTCTTCTATTTTTTCAAAAGACTCTTCAAGTGATAATGCTTCTATTTCTTCTTTACTCATTTACTTCTATTACCTCCGTTAACACGGTTCCATCTTTAAGACTAAGCTTTAGCTTATCTCCAATATTTATATTCTGTACTGACTTTACTGTAGCTCCACTACTATTCTCAACATGGGCATATCCAGATGAAAGCTTTTCAAGTGGAGAAAGCGCTTTCATTTGCTCAATTAATAGCTCATACGTATGTCGTTTTCTATTAATAATTTCATGCATTATATCTATCAGGCGTTCCTGACTTCTTATATACTGCATTCTCTTTTCTCTGATTATTGTCTCAGGATTCTTTCTGTCTATGAGAAGTTTATACCTTTCAAGTGTAAGCTTTTTATCCTGAATGCGCTTTAGCATCTCCCTTTTTAGGGATTCCTTATAGCCATCTAGCATTGCATCAAATTCTGAAATAGAAAAAACTGTTAATTCAGCTGCAGCCGATGGAGTCGGTGCTCTTAAATCTGACACAAAATCTGCAATTGTAAAATCTGTTTCATGTCCTACTGCAGATACAATCGGTGTAGAACAATCAAATATAGCTCTTGCAACTATTTCTTCATTAAAGGCCCATAAGTCCTCGATAGAACCACCACCACGGCCAACAATAATTACATCAATATCATCTCTGTCAAGAGCTCTTATACCATTAACTATAGTCTCAGCTGCACCATCACCCTGAACTGTTGCAGGATATAAAACTAGCTGAACATATGGATTTCTTCTTTTTGAAATATTAATTATGTCCTGGATTGCTGCACCAGTCTTTGCTGTTATTACTCCTATGCGTCTTGAAAACTTTGGTATCTTTTTCTTATATTCATCAGAAAACATACCCATCTCTTCAAGTTCAGCTTTAAGCTTTTCATACTTTTCATACAAAGCCCCAGCTCCATCAAGAGTAATTTCTTTAGCATAAAGTTGATATTTACCATCTCTTTGGTAAATATCAACTGAACCACCACATATAATCTGCTGGCCTTCTTGCATAGTGAACTTAAGTCCACTCCTGTTACCAGCAAACATCACGCAGGCAAGAGTACCTGCGCTATCTTTCATTGTAAAATAAATGTGACCTGAGGAGTGGTACTTAACATTACTTACCTCTCCCTTAACATAAACAGAATGCAGCAAATAATCCTGCGAAAACATGTTTTTTATATATGAATTGATTTGTGTAACTGAATATACGCTTCCCATTAGTCCTGTTTGGCTATTTTTGCCAATATACCATTAACAAAGGCACCTGACTCATCCTGGCCAAACTTCTTTGCAAGCTCAACAGCTTCATCAATAGCTACGCTTACAGGTATATCTTCGTCGTATTTCATCTCATAAATAGCTAATCTTAAAACTGTAAGATCAACTTTTCCAAGTCTTTCTGCGCTCCAGCCTTTAGCTGTGTCAGTAATCATAGCATCTATTGTGTCAATTTTCTCAACGATGCTCTCATACTTATCTAAAATATATTTCTCTTCATCATCAGTGAATGTTACGTCCTTTGACTTATTCTCATCTTCTTCAATAGCTGGACGTTCAAAGAATAACCTGATTTGCTCAGGCATATCTGCTACATCATTAAATTCATGTCTGAAGAGAAGTTTGAAAATCTGCTCTCTAATTTGTGTTCTTTTCATGACTCAAGATCCATACCAGCGATTTTAATATTTACATCGCCAACCTCAAGGCCTGTCATATTCTCGATAGAAGCCTTAACCTTATCCTGTACTTTCTTACATGTTGCTGGAATGTTATAGCCATAAGCAATAATTAATGCAAGGTCTACTGAAACAACATTTTCGATTATTTCAACTTTAACACCTCTCTGGTATCCCTTAACGCCAACCTTATTCATTAACTCATTTGCTGAATTGCCTAAAACGTTTGCAACACCATCTGTTTCTTTTGCAGCAAGAACTGCTATATTACCAATAACTGAATCAGCTATTCTAACCTCACCTAATACTTCGTTAGCAAGCATTATGCTCTTTTCACCAATTTCTTTAGCCATTGTGGACCTCCTATCAAATTCGTTTATTAAACCGAATTAATAAAATGATTACATAGAGTGATTATATCATATTTCTAGTTAAAAACACCACATTTATAAATAGAATGATATACGACACTCTTCTTTAAATTCTAAATAATTTACATTAGTATTTCCTGCAAGATAATCAAACACCTTTTGGTTTTCTATAAGGTGTGTATGCATTGCTGCATATACATTTGCATTTTCACATTTTAGCGTAACATATGCATCGTTATTTTCTCTTGCCTTATCAAATGCTTCTTTAATCTGATCTGTATTTACCTCTGTAAAATACAACCCTTCCATCACATAGTAGTTAGCATCCATTGATGTACATGAAGGGCACTCTACTCTGTTTTTAATAACATGTGCTTCTGAAATCTTATCGTCATTAACGCATAAATAATCATAGTTTACTTCAGGGGCTTTTAGGCTAGCATCTGATTCACTAGATAAATTATAACTGGCGTCTCCCCATGTAGTATCAACATGATAGTATTCACCATTTATCTTAACAATATTCCATACGTGAGCTTCACTACCTTTAACAATTCCCTCGCATAATGTACAGAAAACTCCCATCTTATTAAGGATATACTGGGTCATCTTTGCGTAGCCCTGACACACAGTTCTATGCTCATCTACTACACTCAAAATGTTCTGGTTGTTGATTGCAGTTAAATCATACTCGTTATTTTTTATGAGATATTCATAGACATACTTAACTTTATTGTATTCGTCTACCCCGCCTGAATATCCGCTTATACATTCATTAGTATATTGCTCAACTCTTTCCATCGCCTGAGCCACTTCTTTTTCAGACATGAAATATGTTCCTGTAACTGTAATTTTTTCTAAGTTATCACCACGCAGAAACTTTGTGAATGAATAACCAGAAATATAGAATAACTCAGGATGATCAATCAATACGCACTTAAAAGCTTTATCAATAAGCTCTGTATCAAGGGATGATACTTTTACATCTTTTCCAAGTGTGCTTAATATACTTAATATTTCTGTATATACAATTCGCTCATCATCATTAAGCTTTGAATATGCATAGTATCTTGATTCATCTGAAATAATTTCTTCTTTGGCTTTTGCAAAATCGATACCAGAAAGCTCTGATGTATTGTTGTCTTCTTCCGAGCCTACCTCTTCTATTTTTTCAACAACAATAATATCATCTTCCTTTTTCTCGACTTCAGTAGCCACTTCTTTTGAAATGTTCTTTTTAATTGAACTTCCAACGTTTGACAAGCTACTGCATCCAGTCAGAATTACAGATGTAATGATGACTAATACCATTATTAAATTTGTTCTTTTAAAATACCTAGTGTTATTCATCAATCTTTACTAAACTCTGTAAGAACAAGACCTTCATTTCTGTCAAGAACCATTCCAACACTCCAGCTATTAACAAACAGAAGTAATGGATTACCTTTAATATCTGTAATACGTTTCATATCAGATGTTCCTGTAATCTTTGAAACATCAACTTCTTCTTTATTTGCAATCCACCTGATATGCTCATATGGAAGATTCTCAAGTATAATATCAACATTGTATTCATTCTCTAATCTGTACTTTAAAACTTCAAACTGAAGAACACCTACAACTCCTACTATGATTTCTTCCATACCAGAATTGTATTCCATAAATATCTGAATGGCACCTTCCTGAGCTATCTGCGTAATTCCTTTAACGAACTGTTTACGCTTCATTGTGTCCACCTGGCGGACTCTAGCAAAATGCTCTGGTGCAAATGTAGGAATACCTTCATATTGGAACTTCTCATTAGGCATGCAGATTGTATCTCCAATTGAGAATATACCTGGATCAAATACGCCTATAATATCTCCTGCATATGCTTCATCAACAACGTGTCTGGAGCTTGCCATCATCTGCTGTGGCTGAGACAGTCTCATAACCTTGTTTCCCTGCACGTGTCTTACTTCCATACCAGCATCGAATCTACCTGAACATATTCTCATAAAAGCAATTCTGTCTCTATGAGCCTTATTCATGTTCGCCTGAATCTTAAATACAAAGGCTGAGAATTCTTTTTCTGTAGGATTAATAAGTCCTGCATCAGATGATCTAGGAAGTGGAGTTGTTGTCATCTCAAGGAAGTATTTTAAGAATATTTCAACACCAAAGTTTGTAAGAGCTGATCCAAAAAATACTGGAGACAATTCTCCCTTTCTAACAAGATCAAGATCGAAGTCTGCACTTGCTCCATCAAGAAGATCTATTTCATCAAATAACAACTGTTTTGCATCTTCTCCAATGTACTCAGTAAGTTTTGCATCATCATTGACGTCAATGCTTTCAGCGTGACCTTCCTTAGTTCCCTTTTCTGTATCTGAGAATGTAACGACATTCTTTGTATTTCTATCATATACACCCTTAAAGTTCTTACCAGAACCTATAGGCCAGTTAATTGGGCATGTAGCTATACCAAGTTCTTTTTCAATATCATCAAGAAGCTCAAATGTATCATTGGCGTCTCTATCCATCTTATTTATAAATGTGAAGATAGGGATATGTCTCATAACACATACTTTGAAAAGTTTACGTGTCTGAGCCTCAACACCCTTTGATGCATCAATAACCATTACTGCAGAATCGGCAGCCATAAGTGTTCTATATGTATCCTCTGAGAAGTCCTGGTGTCCAGGTGTGTCTAGAATATTTATACAAAAACCACCGTAATTAAACTGAAGTACTGAGGATGTTACAGAAATACCTCTTTCCTTTTCTATTTCCATCCAGTCTGATACTGCGTGTCTTGCAGTAGCCTTTCCCTTTACAGAACCAGCAAGATTAATCTGTCCGCCGTATAAGAGAAACTTTTCTGTAAGTGTAGTTTTACCAGCATCGGGATGCGAAATAATTGCAAATGTTCGACGCTTATTAATTTCCTGTTCGTACATAGTTATTGATTTCCTTTTATATTATTAAATATCACTTGTTTTTATAAAAGTGATTTTCCTTGTATTGTTGATGGCACTCCTAAATAATCAAGAACAGTTGCTCCCATATCTGCAAATGTCTTTCTTGTACCATAATTAACTGACTCAACATCTGTTCCGTACATAATGCATGGAACATACTCTCTTGTATGGTCAGTTGTTTTTGTATATCCTGGGTCACAACCATGGTCTGCTGTAATTATAAGAATATCTTCATCTGTCATTTTATCCATGATTTCAGGAAGTCTTTCATCAAAATATGCAACAGCCTTTGCATAACCATCGATATCTCTTCTATGACCATATAGCATGTCGTAATCAACAAGATTAGTAAAAATAAGGCCTTCCTTTACAGTATCAAGATACTCAAGAGTTTTATTCACTCCATCTTCATTGCCAGTTGTATATACATACTCAGAAATACCTTTACCTGCAAATATATCCTTTATCTTTCCAACAGCATATACTTTCTTACCTGCACTAATAATATTATCAAGCATAGTATCTCTTGGTGGCACAAGAGAAAAGTCATGTCTGTTTGATGTTCTTACATAATTGCCATTACCCTTACCAACAAATGGACGCGCAATTACTCTTCCAACGCCATGTTTGCCCTTTAAAATTTCTCGTGCAATTTTACAATATTCATAAAGAGTTTCAAGGGGAACCACGTCTTCATGTGCTGCAATCTGAAATACAGAATCAGCAGATGTATATACAATAAGATCACCTGTTTTTACATGTTCATCTCCATATTCATTTATAACAGTAGTTCCTGAATATGGCTTGTTGCATAAAACACCTCTTCCGGTCTTTTTGGAGAACTCATCCAAAACATCGGCAGGGAAGCCATCTGGATATACTGGAAGTGGATCTTTAGAAATAAGACCAGCAATTTCCCAATGTCCAATCGTTGTATCCTTGCCCATTGATGCCTCCTGCATTCTTGCAAAAGCTCCAATAGGATTTTCTTCTTCATCTGTATACTTTAAATCTTTAACACCATCAATATTAAAGAATCCTAATTTCTTTAAATTATCAGCTTTAAAATACTTACTTGAGATACATGATTTAAGTGTATTTGTACCTAAATCTCCAAACTTATCTGCATCTGGCTCTGCTCCAATTCCAAAGCTATCCATTACAATTAAAATCACTCTTTTTGGCATATTACTACCTCCCAGACAATCTTTTATATCATACCATATATACTGTATATTATCTATATACAAGGCCAATAAATAACCATATGTTACCTGATTAAAGCATTTATGTTTTGTTTTATAAAAAAATATTCAGACAATTTCAAATATTTTCCAAATATAGTCATATTATGTCTACAACTGTGCGAATTATCCACACTTACACTGTGTAAAAATAACATCAATGATTAAATGTAACATTCTGTCCATATGTGACATTTCGAAAAACCGCGTAAAATAGGGGTTTGTACGGTTTTATAGGCTTGATGGCATGTTTTATTTAATCTAAATTAAACTTTTGGCATCTGTGTGGATAACTTGTAAAAAACTTTTATTTATAAGCCATTTCCATACCATCATTACAATGATTTATCCCGTTTCTACTACAAAAAAGGCCGTATCTTACGATACGGCCCGATTGTTATTTTTTAATTGTCTGTATTATCTATTTCTTTTGCTTCAGATATCACTTCGTTATTTTTTATATCATCTTCTGGTTCATCGCCTAAGTCTAGCTTTCCGCCAACAAACCTTCCAATAACATAATCTCTTAAGGAAGCATATGTAAAATATCCGCCACAAATTACAAAACAAATAATCGATATTAAAAATCCACCTGCTTTAAAGGAATTCTCTGCATTAATAACAGCATCCTTTAAACCATATGCTAGGTACAAAATATATCCGCCTACAATAAGCCTTGCTGTCAGTACAAACTGACCTGGAAGCTTATTTGAATAAGCAGGAGTTCTGTCTCCCATAAAAAATGTTTTCCAAAAATTCATAAATTATTCCTGAGCATCCTTTATTGAGAATGATATTCTTCCCATCTTGTCCTTGCCCATGCACTTAACAGTACATACATCTCCAAGTGTAAGAACATCCTCTACATGATTGATTCTTTCCTTAGCAATCTTTGAAATGTGAACCATTCCTTCCTTACCAGGAGCGAACTCTAAGAATGCACCAAACTCCTTAATTGAAACAACTTTACCTGTGTAAAGCTTGCCTTCTTCAAATTCATTAACGATGATTTCAATTACTCTCTGAGCTTCTGCCATCTTATCTTTGTTAATTCCGCAGATAGATACCATACCCTCTTCTGTAATATCGATCTTAACATCATTTTCTTCCTGAATTGCTTTAATAACCTTACCCTGCTTACCGATTACATCACCAATCTTTTCAGGATCAATCTGGATAGAAGTGATCTTTGGTGCATATTCGTTAACAGTCTTTCTTGGCTCAGCAATTGCTGGCTTCATACAGTTATCCATGATGAAGAGTCTTGCTTCACGACATCTTGCGATAGCACCTTCAACGATAGGACGTGTAAGACCATGAATCTTAATATCCATCTGAATAGCTGTGATACCATCAGTTGTACCTGTTACCTTGAAGTCCATATCTCCGAAGAAGTCTTCAAGGCCCTGGATATCTGTAAGAAGTACAAAATCATCATCTGTATCACCTGTTACAAGACCACATGAGATACCTGCAACCATTTTCTTAATTGGAACACCAGCTGACATAAGTGACATACATGATGCACATGTTGAAGCCATTGATGTTGAACCGTTTGATTCAAATGTTTCTGATACACAACGAATTGCGTATGGGAATTCCTCTTCTGATGGAAGAACTGGGATAAGGGCTCTCTCTGCAAGTGCTCCATGTCCAATTTCTCTTCTTCCTGGTCCTCTTGAAGGCTTTGTCTCACCTACAGAGTATGATGGGAAGTTGTAGTGGTGGATGTATCTCTTAACGTTCTCGTTTGCATCAAGACCATCAACCTTCTGAGCCTCTGAAAGAGGAGCAAGTGTTGTGATGTCACAAATCTGTGTCTGTCCTCTTGTAAACATAGCTGAACCATGTACTCTAGGAACAAGATCAACTTCTGCTGCAAGTGGTCTAATCTGTGTGATTTCACGACCATCTGGACGCTTATGATCTTTAAGAATCATCTTACGTACAGTCTTCTTCTGAT
>JAUNNN010000073.1 GCA_030531435.1 Lachnospiraceae bacterium | reverse complement strand
CTTTTCCGGTCGAAGAAATATTTACTGTAAGTTTATGTGAGTGTTAACAAAATTGAAACTAAATCGGGGTATGCTCATGATGTGCATACCCCATTTTTATGCTATTCAGGGAGTCTACCAGGATAATAACGTGAACTTATAAATTAGACTCTATTTTTCCATAAGTCCTTACCTTTTTGGAATAGATGAAGGTTGTTAAGCTTTTTTTCATATAATTCTTTAAGCTTTGGTATTCGAATACTTCGTTCAACAAGGTCCATATCATATATAGCAAAATCCAAAACAGCTTTTTCAATATCAACCAAATCCCTATCGTGAACGTAGGATAAAAGCTTTACCTCACGCTCAATAAAAGAGTGTGTCTTTATATCGTTTATTCTTACGTAATTAAGCTGTTCGAAAGGAACATTGTAAAACATAGAATTCCCAGAATCATATATTGGTGCAAATCCAAGTATTTTTAAAGTATCTGGATCACGCATTATAGAAATATTGTTCATATGTCTATCTGTATTGGATAAAAGATAATCAGTCATTATCTGGTAATCCATAAATGCTGTAAAGTCATCTTCGCTTATTCCAAGACTGATACATACCTTTTTTAGAGGATAGTAGTAGCTTTCATTTTGTTTTGTTTTAACTGTCTGAAGTAGCTCCCAAGCGCTAATACATTCAACATTCTCACTACAAAAGTCATATGACAAACAGCCAAGGCCCTCTAAATCGTCTTCGACTTTGAGCCTGGTGAGTATATATTCAGTGTAATTACTGTATTCTTGTCTTTCATGAAGTTTTGTCGCAAAGATTTCATTTAGACTCTGTTGATACGATTGACCATAGTTACCCTTTACCATGTAACGTCTGCCATCATCTGCTATACACCATTTCTTTTGTAGTTCACCTTGTGATGCAGCACAGCTGAATCTAGTTTTATTTCTTATATCGATAATTTGATCTTTATTTATTGTAATTTCACCAAATGTATCAATAAAGTCGTTAGTGAATAGATTAACTTCATTCCAGCTAAGTTCCTCATCTCTTGGCTTAATCCAGTAACAGTCAGAGAGACTAAGAGCTAAATTATCTACAAGTGCACTGTTTGTAGATGCATATCCCAGTCTTTGTAAGGCCGTTTTAGCTCCATGTCTAGTTTTAGGAATGGCTCTGTCTTTCCACCAGTCATGAAATTTCATTTCATTCATTTGACCACCGAGTGGTATATGATCCTTCTCTGATTCATTTATTCTGTAATTACCCAGTGTTCCATCCTCAGATATTTCCATGAGTGCTACAGGTATATCTTTATGCATTAAAAAGTATTCTTTTGCAATCTTCTTTGCCATAAGTATTTAACTCCAAATAATATCTTCTTTTTTATCAAGAATCACATCCTGATTGAATTTATTCTGTATTTCATAAAAAGAATCAAATAAGTCTTTAACATAAAGAGGCAGGTTTTGACTCTTAACCCCATCAAGATTTTCATGAATAATGATACTGTTGCCATATATATCAGATAATGAGGTTGAAAGAGGATCGTAATAAAAAATAGAGCCATCTTTACATTCGATTTTTTGAAGGCTTTCACTACTTCCTTTTATTTGTCTTGCAAGCATATTGACAATATATGGTGCTGGGGTTGTTTCACCCTGTTCCCATTTTCTTAGTGTGCTGACAGGTATTCCGAATTTTTCAGCAAACCTATTCTGTGATAAATTTGTGCGATCTCTTAATTCTTTAATAATTATACTCATTTGCTTTATATCCATTTCGGTTATATTTACAAATATTATATCCAATACGGATATAGATGTAAATATTATATTTTGTAAAAGCATCAACGACACATTGTTTCATTTTGTAAATTTTTTTCTGTTTGCCGTAAATAAAGGCCTCCTTAAGATAATAATATTTTATCTTAGGAGACCATATCCTTACAGCATTATATGTAATTTACAGACTTTTTCACCCTCATCTAATTCTAGTTTACTCATCATATGTGTGGAAGAATTCTGCTTGGCTTTGCAAATAGCCAGTTGAAGCGCCATACGAAGCAGATGATTCTGCAAATCCAGTCGATAATCATGGCTATCCAAACTCCTATGGCACCGAGTCCCATATGATTACAGAGTACAAGTGAAAAGCTTATACGCCATATTATCATTGAAGCGATAGATGTTATCATTGTAAAGCGCACATCGTTGGCCGCTCTTAAGGCATTTGGTAATACAAATGAGGCTGGCCACATAAAAATAGCAAAACCTGCATGTATCATAACAAGAATCCATGACAGTCTGTTGGTCTCTGGAGACAAAGAGAACATACTAAGTAGTGGATTTAAGAATATTAATATTAATCCATTTGTAATAGCCATAGCGACATATGCTACGGCTATTAATTTTTTTGTATATTTTTTGGCGGCGGCAATATCCTGTGCACCAACACATTGACCTACGACTGTAATCATAGCAAGGCTTATAGCCTGTCCAAATATGCATCCAATACTATCTAAGCTGTTAGCAACTGCATTAGCTGATATATGAACTGTACCAAAGGCCGAGATCATACTGACAACTAAGACTCGTCCAAGCTGAAATACGCTGTTTTCAAAGGCAGAAGGTGTTCCAATAGTGAGAATTTTACCAGCCATAGGGCTATCGAAGCCAAGGACTGATTTTAATGTGATTCTGGCTGGACCATCTATTTTACTAGCTAAAAACAGGATTGTTATAGCTCCAAATATTCTTGATATAGCGGTTGGAAGCGCAACACCAGCAACTCCCATTTTAAGGCCATAAATACAAAGAGCATTTCCAAAGAAGTTAATCAGATTCATTGCAATGCTGACTTTCATCGACACTGCACTGTTACCTAAAGAACGAAAAATTGCTGCCCCTGAATTGTAAAGGGCCAGAAATGGATATGAAAGAAGAGTTATGGAAAAATATAGCATGCAGGCTGCCATAACGTCATCATTTATACTTCCAAAGAAGAGTCTTAGCATTGGGCGACGTAGGGCCAGACAAAATAGCATTACTCCAAGACCTATAAGAGTAGCTAAATTGACTAATTGACCAACGCTTCTTTTAACTCTATCAACATCCTTTGCACCTATTGCCTGGCTTGTTACAACAGCACCACCAGTGGCAAGTCCTGCAAAGATTGTGAAGACTAAATTGTTAATCATATCAACAAGGGACACTCCGGATATAGCGGCTTCACCTGCTGAGGATACCATGACAGTATCCGCCATTCCAACTAAAATAGCCAGTCCCTGTTCTATAACTAAAGGCCAAATCAATGTAAATAATTGTTTGTTCTTAAATTGCTGTTTTTCCATAAGAATAGTATATACCTCTTTTTTTACTAATAGACAATAGCAATTAAGATGGAAATTATACTGGAAATGAATTGACATATATAAGATAATAATAAGGAATGTGTCCTATTTTGAGTATGACAAAATAGCCAGAATTTCTATATATAGGAGTAGAGAAATGAAGTTTATAAAAACAAAAGGGTACGGAATTATATTATGTGTAGTGATCGCTGCAGTGGCGACAGTGCTTGGTGGGGCAAGTATCGGGAACATAAAGCTAGATGTTATTGGAGCCCCTGTATTTGCAATATTGATTGGAATGGTCATTACACTTGTTTTGCCAAAGCTTGCTTTATCAGATTATATGAAGGATGGAATCAAATTTACTTCTAAAAAGATTCTTCAGTGGGCAGTTATTATTTTAGGCTTTTCATTGAACCTTGGCACAATTGCAAAGGTTGGTATGCAGAGTTTGCCAGTAATAATATGTACAATTAGTACATCGCTCATTGTTGCTTTTGTGATGATGAAAGTTCTAAAAATTGATGGAAAGATTGCAACACTAATAGGGGTTGGGTCTTCGATTTGTGGAGGATCTGCAATTGCGGCTACCGCACCAGTAATAGAGGCCGATGACGAGGAAATTGCTCAGGCTATATCTGTCATCTTTCTATTTAATGTATTAGCAGCGCTTATTTTTCCAACACTTGGTCATGCAATAGGAATGGGAAGCGAGGGATTCGCTATCTTTGCGGGAACAGCAGTTAACGATACAAGTTCAGTGACAGCAGCTGCATCTACAGCTGAGGAAATATACGGATGTGGCCAAATACTGTCAACAGCAGTAACAGTAAAACTTACTAGAACACTTGCAATTATTCCAATTACAATGGCGTTGGCTTTTTATAGAATGAAAAAATCAAGAGATGAGAGTGCGGGAAATTCCTTCTCATTTAAGAAAGTGTTCCCTTGGTTTATTTTATTTTTTGTAGGTGCATCGCTTATAACGACTGTGGTAGGTATGCTTCCTGATAGTGGATTCAGTGTGTTTTATATGGGAAAATACGTTTCCCTAATGAAGTGGATGGCCAAATTCTTTATTGCAATGGCCATGAGTGCAATTGGTCTTAATACCAATATAGTAAATCTTATAAAAAAAGGCGGAAAGCCTATAGTTCTTGGTTTTTGCTGCTGGACCATGATATCTATTGTATCAATTTTGGTGCAAGTATTAACAGGAATATATACTACAAATCTATAAATTTGATAGAGTATTGAAATTCGGTGTATGTAGATACACTTCTGATTTGATTCAGATTATATGGGAAGAAAGACTGGTGCTACCATGAACCTCGGATTGCTTTGGGACATTGCAGAAAGAGAAGGTAAAATTTGTGAGAAAGATTACTCAATCTGATAGCTAAAGGTATACATTGTAAAATTTATTTTTTTGGTGCGATAGGAGCATTACTATGAGTGAAATAAGATATATAAATACAACGAGAGCTGATATTGAGCGTCTAATGGAAATCAGGGCTGAAATGCTTCGAGAAGTTAACGGTTTGTCGGAAGAATATGTGTATGATGAAGCCCTTGTAGCTGAAAGTAGAAAATATTTTGAGAGTGGCAATCAGACAACAGTGCTAGCACTAGATAATGAGAAGGTGATAGGTTGTGCAAGTTTGTCATATATTTGGATTATGCCTACATTTGACCATCCGACTGGGATAAGGGCACATTTGATGAATGTATATACGAAATCAGAGCATAGAAGAAAAGGCATTTCTACCTGCATGATTCAAATGCTAATTGACGAAGCAAGAGAAAAAGGTGTTACAGAGATTAGTTTGGATGCAACGGAAATGGGAAGGCCTTTATATGAAACACTAGGATTTAAAACGAATAGTGCTGGGATGGTATTAGAACTGAGCCTGTGAAATTTTCTCTGCAAATATGGAATCCTAAGATAATTGACGAGTCCAATGTGCGCCTAAATGCTGCCAATGGACTTGTTATGACTATAATAAGTGTATCGTTTTTGTCAATAATTAGATTGATTTTGATTATAGATAAGGAATTATGAGTAATCATAGTTCCTTTTTCTATGGTAAAGGTACATAAAAGGTATATTTTTTTGGGGGGGCAGTACATTTGTTGCAACACTTTTGCAACACCTCTCCGAATATACTAAGCACATAACAAAAACAAATACAAAAAAGCTCGCAAATGACGAGAAAAAAAGGAGAATAATTGTGAAAAACAAAATGATTAAGATTTCAACAAAAGCAGCAACAGCAATGGCAATAGCCGGAACAGTAGTAAGTACAATGAGTATGTCAGTAATGGCCGCAGAAAGTGATAGAGAACATGTTCATGAATCCCCTGTCTATGCAGAACTAGTGCCAGAAGCACAGTGTATAGATAATTTTGATGAAATAGAATACATTAATGTAGAAGGCTACGATCCAGTATGCAGAACAACATATGTACCAGAAGCACAAGTTATAATTGGAGATGCACCAATTATACCAGAAATTATTAGTGAAGATGAATCAGGAAAAACCATAGCGCAGATAGTACCAAAAGCACAGTATATAGATGACCTTAATGAAACAGAATATAAATGGGTAGATGGCCAGGGACCAACAATAATCAGAA
>JAUNNN010000024.1 GCA_030531435.1 Lachnospiraceae bacterium | reverse complement strand
GAAGATATGGCTTGAGTAGTAATGGCGGTTTTCATGAGTTTTTATTAATGACAAGTTCATGAAGATTCATTTATGCCGAGAATATTTATAAATAATGCTACGGAAAATGCCTAATTTTTAATTTTTAGGCAAATTACGTTATTAAAAAGCTATAGTTTAAAAATAATCATATGGAATAGTATTACGCCTGACTATTAGTATCGTGTATTTGTGTAATTATTTTTTTCATATGTTCGTATGCTTCCGGATCTTTGTCTTTTACATGTTTTAAAATTCTCTCTCTATGCTTCGACAGTATTTTTATAGCTCTAGGATTGAGTTCGCTTAATCGCTGTTCACCTTTTAGTCGTCTAACCTCAATTCTTTCTTTTATCCACGTAGCGTCTTCATCTGACATAACGCCATCTTTAACCATATCGTCAATTCTTACTTCAAGGAAATCCCAGAATTCATGCTCATCAAACAAGCCAAGCATACCCCACTTAGTTGTTGCACCATGATCCTCAAGAACTGAAATATGTTCTTCATGATTTGTTATCTGTTCTACGAGTTCATCGGCTGTAGCATCTGCCAGCTTTTTAAGTCTGTCTTCAGCATCTTCACCAAATGCCCACTCAAACTCAGCAAGTTTCTCCTCTGATTCCATATATGCTGTGTTATCAGTAATATCTGCTCCTTCCAGAGTATATGGTTTTTCAAGTCCTGCATCTCTGAGTGCTAGAGTTATTGTTCTTCGAACTACACCACTATCAAGAAGTTTTTCGCCACCAAGAGTTCTAATCTGATCATTTAATGAGCTTTCATGCTCTGTTATGTAGAATTTGATGCTTCTTCTATTCATCTGTTCGGTAAAGGATATAAGCCTGTCTACAGCTGTCACATCAATGTTACCAATACCTCTTGCATCAACAACCACCTGATGGGTATCATCTTTAATTACAGATAAAATATCATTCTCAAATTTATCTATGTTGGCAAAGAAAAGATTGCCACTAAACCTGTATATAACTGTATTTGCTATGGGACGTGCATGTGTATTTCTATTTAGTGAGTGAAAGTTACCATGCCCAGGTATTCTGCCGACAAAACATGTAGGTGGAGACGCTGCTTTAACTGATACTTCCCAAAATGAGAGTACACAACCTACAATAACACCGTTTACAGTACCAAGAACCAGGACTCCAATAAAAGAAAGCATAAATATTACCCACTCGCTTTTACAAGTCTTCCAGAGTCTCTTAAACATCTTAAAATCAAGTATACCAATAAGAGCAGTCATAACTATTCCTGTAAGCACAGGCACTGGCAAAAACTGTAAAACAGGTGTTCCCAACAGCAAAATAAGAATCATTGTAATTCCAGCAGATATTGACATTAACTGGCTTCTTACACCTAAGGAATCTGCCATACCACTTCTTGATACAGAACCATTTATAGGGCAACAGCCGACAAGTGAACTTGCGAAATTCATACCAGCATATGATAAAAGTTCTCTTCCATTATCAACACTATCGCCATATTTTGCTGCATAACTATTTGTTGCCAAAAGAGTCTGGGCCATAATTACAGCTGCAATACTAAAGGACTCAAGTATTATTGTTATAGCGTTACCCGAGATACAACTAATATCCGGTATTATTAACTTAGGAAGTCCTGCAGATACTGTCGGTAACAGTTTTACCCCAAATCTATCAAGCTTCACTATTATTTGAAGAAATGCACCGATAATCATCATTACAACAGTCATAGGTATTTTAGGTATGTATTTTTTACATACAAGAATGATAATAACTGTACCTATACCTAATACTGCAGAAAGCATATTAAAATTCTTCATTTCAGAAACGATATTTATCAGTAAAGTAAGAAGCACTCCTGTTCCTGGATTTCCACCAAATAGTTTAGGGATTTGCATAAGAATGATAGTGAATCCAACACCTGATATGAAACCACCCATAACCGGAACGGAAATGTATTTAACTACTCTACCGGCTTTTACAAAATAGAAAATAATAAACCAGATACCTACAAGCAAAGACACTGTCGGAACAAGTGTCATCACTTTATCAGAACCTGGTTCAAGTGATAGTGTGGTTATAAGTGTGCCAACCATTGCCGCTGGCATAGCATCTACCCCAATTGCAAATTGAGGTGATGTAGTCATAAGAGCGTATATAAGAATAGGCAGAAATGAGCCATATAAACCATAGATTACAGGTAATCCGGCAATCTGAGCATAACCCATAGCAATAGGAATAGACACAAGTGCAATGATTATACCTGAGGTTATATCTTTTAATGGATTATGTATTTTTCTATGTCTTATTTGTTCTAATAGCATATATACCTCAGATACAACAGTGATCAATATTTTCTCGATCTGATTCTGTAAGCTCAAGCATATCATCTCTATTTATCATCGTCTTCTTCTGCCTTCATATCTTCTAGCTCTTTTGGCTCCCAACCATTACCATTAAAACTGCCAATAGTAAGTGCCTTTTTAGGAGTAATAATCATACCGAATAATATTCCACCCAATATACATACAGTAAGTGTAAGAATATATTCTTTCTTATTAAATGTAACATCATTTTTTAAACTTTCCTTAAATGCAGCAAACTTCTTAAACATAGCCACTAACCTCCCTCAAAAAGTATTATTATAAGCTCTAACATCATAAAACAGGCTCCCCAACCTGTATTTATACACTAATAATGATATCGGTCTAAAATATGTAAAATATTATATGTCTCCTAGAGAATCAGTATAAGAGCATTTTACAACGAAATACGTTAAATGGCGACACAATTATCTATAATATCTTTTAAGCTGTGTGAGAATATCATTTACTCTTGAAATAGCTTCCGCCACCTGCTTTTTACCTTTACTGATTTTTGACTGAACTAAAATGTCTGCTACAAAACCATCCCAGAAAAAGTCTGCAAAAGTAAGGAAATCGCCTACATTTATATCAGGAACTATAGTATCAACATCATCAAGCTCTTTTTGAAACTTTCTTAAATCATATCTAGCATCTTCAATAGCTCTTGAAGCATTACTTATTTTTGAATGTTTCATAAGACCTGTTATAAGGTTACCGCCAAACATATCAAACAGCCCCCAGTTACCGGCGCTGTTAAGATATTGCTGAGCCTCTTTAAGACTCCTAAGAGCTCTTTCACCTGCATCAATAGCTTCATATATTTCTACTGTCATATCTTTATTCATAGTTACCACCAACCTTACCAGTTATCATATTCTGCATACTGCCTTGCAGGTTAAAGCACCAATTATTACAACTATAAGTGGTAATACGAAGAAAATAATAAGTGCTGGGAATACTACATACCCAATAATAGCAAATAAGAGACTGAATGCCAGTTTAACTGGGAATAAAGCAATCTTAAAAACTAAACCTATCACTTTAATAACAAGCCACATAACAAAATATATAAACGCAAAAGTTAGAATTAATGTAATCATATCAATACCTCCAATAAAAAAGCTGTATTATCTTTCCTTATGAAAGAATCATACAGCTTTACATTCAATAAATATATGAATAGTTTAGCAATTTACATAGGCCTATTTTGCACTTTTTAGAAAATTATGATTTTACATCCACTATTTAAATTTATAAGCTAACATGGTTATATCATCAAACTGTGGTGCTTCATCAACAAATAAGTCCACATCTTTCTTTACTGAATTGCACACCTCTTCCATTGAAATGTCCTCTTTATATGCATTATTTAATGATTCAATTAATTTATCATCACCAAACAACTCATTATTTATATTTGTCGCTTCTGTGACTCCATCTGTATAGAGGAATAAAATATCTCCAGCTTCAAGCTTATATTCATTACGTCTATAATGTACACCGCCCACTCCCGCTAAAACCATTCCTGGTCTAGATTTAAGGAATTCGTAGCTTCCATCCTTTTTTCGTATTACCGGATGGTTATGTCCTGCATTACCAAACTCCATAAGCCCAGTTTGAAGATCAATAATTGCTGCCCACACAGTTACGAACATATTTGCATCGTTATTCTCGCATAGTCTTTCATTTGCAGAAGTCATTGCCTCCTCAATTGACATACCAGACTCTATCATATTTCTAAGCATCGTTTTAGATGTCATCATAAATAGCGCAGCTGGAATACCTTTGCCAGAAACATCTGCAATAGTAATCGCAAGATGATTGTCATCTACATAGTAGAAATCATAGAAATCGCCACCAACCTCTTTTGCTGTAAACATGCATGCGTAAAGTTCATATTCATTTTTGCCAACAAAGTTCGGTTCTATGTGAGGTAATGCTGAAGCTTGAATGTCTTTAGCATATTGTAATTCCGCATCTATTCGTGATGCAGCCTCCGCTATGTATTTTTTTAGTGTATCTACAGTACTGTTGATGTCATTAGACAACATTGAAAACTCTTCGTTATTTCTAACATCAACAACTGTATCTAGGTTTCCGCCTGTTATCTGAGCAAGGGACTGATTAACTTTGAAAATATTGTTTACTACTATAACCCTTATTAATATATAGATTACTGCAAATAATACAGCAAAAATAATAATCTCTGTGAAGACGTTTGCGTAAAGCGCTACATTTCTAGTGAAATACGCTTCATCTGCTGGATATACACCAATGATGTAATATCCTTCAGCTGTTGTATACATGCAGAATACATCTCTATTGAGTATATTCCCATTAACAATAGTGTACTCTTCTGTACCTTCAATCATTTCACCAAAAATTGATGGTCCTGACGAATTACTTAAGTAAAGGATATCACTGTCCGTACGATAACTTTGATATGCGAATTTGTTATCTGTAATTACAACATATCCCTTAGATCCTATATGTCTGTTAACTGCAGAAAGGGCAATTCGCTCCTTAATATCACTGTAAAATCTAGACTCGCTGTATCCTACCTGTACAAATCCTCCATCGCCTAAACGTACACCTGCATATTTCATATTAATTGATGAATTGTATGAAAGAGGCATTAGTCTCTGTACATATTTTCTATTAAACCCATCTATTAAACACATGAATTCGGCTGACTGTTCACCTTGTCTCATATCGAAACCCATGTAATTATTATTTGTTGTTGCATATATTATGCCAGCCTTATTAACTCTGTTTATTTCATCAACATTATAGCTGTCAGCAATATTAACAAGCTCATTATAATCAGTTACATTATTAGCTACGATTTCACTTGCAATACTTTCGGTGATCTTTAGTAAGTTATCATCAGAAGCATCTATAATATCTTTCTTAACGTCTGAGATTGTGTCTGACATTATAGATTCTGTATCCATATTTGCAATCATTGCCTGAAGTGAAAATGTAAATAATGAAGAACAAATAAGTGCAACAAGAACTGTACCTAAAAGCCACGCCTGAATAGTCTGTGAAATTCTGGCTTTACTCTTAGTCCTCATAAACAATGGTTCCTTAGTAATAACCGTTATTATGAGTATCGGAATACATACTGCTACTCCATTTGCAACAATTGAAGGTATTGTAATAACATTTAATACCTTGAGGATATCCTTAAAATCATTTACATTTGCAGAAAAAAGTAAATTAAAGTGGACGACCTCCATTGTTATTCCAACAAAGAGCCCCATAACCCAACTAGGCATTTTATTTTCAAACATAAATCTTCTTGCAAATGCAGCATATACACCTGCAACTATGCTTCCCACTATCAGGCCTGTGCGGATAAATTCATGTATCGTTATAAATGATGCAAAGTAGCAGTATATGCTACAGATTATTCCCGAAATAATACCTGCAGGACCACCAAATATAAGCCCTGAGCATAATATTGCACTATCACTTAACCTAATAAGCTCATCTGATGACGTACTACCAAAAGTCGCCAAAACACAAGCTATTAGACCAAAAGTTATTCCAATCAGAACTTGCTTAACATATGTATTTAGTCCACTGAGGACTTTTTTCTTATTCAGAACATATATACTAACAGTAAATAAAGTTGGTAATAAAATAGTTCCTATCAGTTTAATGTACATTTTCACTCCATTTTTTATTTTTTCATAATAAGTTTATAAAACGAAATCATATAGACCTATTTTATCACAACCACAGCATAATTGTTTAACAAATACGCACAACTACGTGAATGAATATATTATACTTTAATCTCAATACGTCATGATTCTTCTAAAAAAGCCCGCTTAGAATTGCTTCTAAACGGGCGAGTATTTTGCTTTTGTAATTCTGGTAAAAAAACATTATTATAAGGATATTTTACAGGCGCCTCTACCATTTTCCTTTACAGAGTTCAATGCCATATCTGCTTTTCTCTCGGCTTCAACAGTATATCCATTTTCAGAGAACGAAACCCCCACACTAACAGATGCCTCCATTACACCATCGGATGTATCCTTCAATTTCCTGTTGATTTCATCAATTCGTTCTATTAGCATATTTGAATCTTGCTGTTGCATTCGAAGAAGAAAGATTTCAAATTCATCCTGACTAGTACGAATAATGTAATCACTGCGCTTAAAAGAAGTAATAAACAAGTTTGCGACTTTTGCTACTACCTTGTCTGCCATATCGTATCCGTTAGCTTCCTTGATAGATCTGAAATTGTCTATATCAATTAGCATAATTCCTAACGATTCATTAGTCTGAGTTAGGTTATGACGGACAAGCTCCAAAGTACCAGCCTTCAGTGTTCCAGTTAAATCATCTACCTCTCCCTGCTCCCTCAAAAGCTCGCGGTTTTTCTTGTTTGAACGGTAAATATCATTATATCTTCTAGCAAATTTTCTAAACTCATATCCTCCAATTTCTGGGAGTTTTTCTCCTTTGTCTAACAATTCCACAAACTTCTTCGCAGGATTAACTACTAAAAGTATGTTAAAGATGAATATAAGCATGAGCAAAATAAACATAACAAAAATAAGCAATGTTGCTATATTTAACACTATAATTAGGCTTGACTCATTTTCGCGATAACGAGTGCCAGATTCATCCTTGATTAATGTAATTGCATTGTTTATATCCCAGTTAATTCTGTTTTTATAATCCTCGTATTCACTATTATATAGTAAATGTATTGCTAGATTCTGCTGTTCAGTACTGTTAAGATTTAGCTCGTCGCCTGACAATTCATAAGATGCGATTTCATCTGGAAGCTTGGATTCATCAAGCTTCATTGCCACTGCAGATAGTTTCATTGCATGTATTTCCTGCTTGGCAAGGCTTTCTGATAACTCCATCGCATTGTATAAAAGTTCACACTCTAGATTTAGCATATGTGAATTCTCAATCACATCAATGGCTGCTTCTCTTCGTTTTGTATCGTTTATTTCTTCAAAATAGTTTTCTGTATTCTTCACATCACCAGTTACAACAAATCGTCTTGACTGGTCTGTTAAATAGTCAGATGCTTCTTGAAAACTCTCGGCAGCTTCCCTTTGTACCTCAACGTTCTGATAAGAATTCGTCATTTCATCATACGTAACATATATCTTTTTAATCACAAAAATAGAGGCAATCATTGTAATTACACCTATAGCTATAAAAATGCCGGATAAAATGTTTACCTTTATTCCTTTTCCTTTAATCACGATTTCTTTGTTTTCCAACTTTATATCCGCCCTTCTTTATTGCCAAGATGTGAAATGCTTCTCTCTATCATTCTTAAGTCTAATAGATTCTACTAAAAGAGAATTTTCCATTCTTACAAAATAGCCTTCCCTGCTATATTCAACAACCATGTTTCCATCTATATCGTAGAAAACCTGAAAGATACATTCTTTTGTCATAGACCCTGCTGGGTTTATCTTTGGTTGATTTTCTGAAATTGGAATCGAAGATTTTCCGCTTTTCCATTCCTTTCCATATGATATGCCTAGTAATGAAAAGAATTCATCTGCAAATGGGCCATTAGTTGCGCCTGCAACTACCCCGTTATGTACTGTCCAGTTTGTTAGATTTCCGTATTTTGTACCATTTTTGTAATAAGGGCTTGAAGTTTCGGTTCTGTTCTTTACAGAATCGCTCTCAGGGCTCTTTCCCTGGGCAGCTACATCTACAAATGCAATTTGTGCCGATCTAATGAACTCACTGGCCTCTTTTTCTATCTTGACCTGTTTCGCCCTTTCAATATATTTTACCATTTGAGGAGCAATTACACCCACTAGTATTGCCATAATAGCAATTGCCACAATTAGCTCTATCAATGATAAACCTTTGTTATCAAATTTTTTAGTCATAATTTGTGACCTCATGTCCGTTTATTTTTTAATTTACTCGTCTATTGATTCCAGAACTCTTATACCAATCTGATTTTGCTTGATACATACATTTATCAGCATACTTACATATTTCGATTATCTGCTTGCTTTCTACATCCTTTGGAGTTGCAGCACCTACAGCAATTTTTAGATTACTACTATAAACACCTTTCCAGTTTTCACAAAGTTCATCAAGATGCTTTTGGGCTGCTTCGAATTCTGAAATATCAGCCTGTAAAAGTCCATAATACTCATCGCCACCAGTTCGGAATATTTTACCGTACTTGCCAAAACTTTCTGTAATTAATCTACCAGCTTCACTAATCAGCTCGTCTCCTGCAGCGTGTCCGTACGTATCATTTACAAACTTAAGTCTTGTCAAATCCATAGATACGCAAATCAGTTTTTCTGGGATTGAACGATTTAGTTTTTCAAGTTCCTCTTCGTATGCACGTCTGTTTAATAGCTTTGTCAGTCCATCTTTATAAGCAAATTCATAGTAGAGATTACGCTTTTGTGTTTTCACTCTATCATTTGCGATAACAATAACAACGACAATAGCTAATAGCATAATAGCAAATGCAACCTGCGTTTTATGTCTTCTGATAAACTCTGTAATGCTGTAATCTTCTTCATAGTCTGCATATTTAAAGGTATAATCAACGGCACTGTTTTCTTCAATAGAGTTAAGCGCTTGGTTGAGTAAAGGTAAGATACCTTTATGAGCAGTACTTACTCCAAAGCACTTTACAGTATCATGTGGTAATTCGATATAGGATAAATCAGAGTAATATCTTTGTTTCAGCAAAGTACTTGCTCTTAGTCCACTAAGAATTGCTCCATTTGCTTTTCCTTCAACAACGGCATCAAGACATTCATCTACTGAATCAAAAAACATCACCTCATTATCAGGAAGATAATTAGCTATATAGTTATACTGGATTTGATTATTTTTATTTATAGCAATAATACCCTGCTCTGCGTTGGCCGGGTCTCCCATATATACTAAATTCATGGCTGTTTTAATGACATCAACTGAATGATATAGACTATTTTGTTCCATAAAATAAATATCATCAGATATTGGGAACAGTATCTCTATTTCATGAGAATGTATAGCCTGAATCATTTCTTCTGTATTATTATATGGACGATATTCAAACTGTATTGGTTTTTCGGATTTAATATTAGAAAAGGCTTCATTAATTACATCCACCATAATTCCCGTTGCATTTCCATTTTCATCCGTCCCACAATAAGGTAAGAAATTGTCCATGTAACCTATCGCAATTGTATAATTATGAGATTCAAGCCATGCAGTCTCTTCAGCTGACACCTGTACACTTATAGCATTTTTACTGAAATGTTTTTTAGATAAATCATTTATATAATATGGTTCCTTACTATCAATATATTCCTGGGCCATATTCAAATCACGTAACAAATCCGTTCTTTCCTTTGCCACGCACATATACATATCTACATTTTTAATTTTAAGCAAAGAAACGATGTTCATCTTAGAGCCTACAGAAGCTCCCTCTCCTATTAAGGCATCTATTTCTCCATTGTTTAAAGCTTGATCTCTATCAGTTACATCGTCATAAATGATAACTTGAGCATCTACATTATTTTTCTCCATCCATTCATGGATTGCTTTTTCCATAAGTCCTGAAATAGTTCCAATTTTCTTACCATTTAACGTTGATGGATCAACTGTAATCTCTGAATCATCTCCACGTATATAAAGATAATAGCTTTCATATCCCATTGGATAATTTGGATAATTCATGATTTCCAAACGTTCTTCCGAATATCCAAGCCCTGCAAGCAAATCAATATCACCATTGATAAATGCATCATACATTTCAGACCATGAACCGTATACATATTCGTATTTCCAGCCAGTATAAGTTGCAATCTTCTGAAGATATTCGTAGGAATATCCAGATTTTACCGCACCTTCAGATGCACCTTCCTGGAAGTTCTCATTTTCATAATATCCAACCTTTACAACTGTCTCGTTTACTTCTTCTGCATAAACATTGTGTTTAGGAATAATGGATAAGATAACAGTCAAAAATGTAAGTACAATATATTTCCCTATTTTTGTTGTCGTTTTCATATGTTTCGTCCTCATTTTCATCTACCCCCAACGAAGTATTATATCACATATCACCCATTATGTAACAAAAATATCTCCGGAATTCAAAAATTTTGAATCCAGGAGATATCGTTGTAATATTTATGCTATTTTGTTATAGGAAATCAATTCATTACTGTAGTGGTATTGCAAGAACCTGACCTTCATATATCAAATTAGCTGACTTAATCTGGTCTTTATTTGCCTCATAAATTACGCTACATCCTGACTGTGTTCCGTAGTATTTCTCTGCGATTTTTGACAAATTATCATTGTGTTTTACTGTATATGTTATCTTGTCATGTTCTACGATAGACTGAACCATTTTGTTATGTTCATACTGTACATCGTATAATCCAAGACATGCATCCATTCCAGAATTTGAGCTGAATGATTTTAAAATAACCTTTTCCCATGCACCATACTTTTCAAAAAGGCTTTCTGGTGTTGGTCCATTCTCATTTCCATATGTATCTAAATTACTTTTCTTTACTCTCTCTAAGCCTACTGGATCATTAGCATATGAAGCCAGACGAAGTTCATTTCTTTTTGCGCTAACAGCCCTGGCTATTGCCTCTGTTGTTGCACCTTTAGCAATCATTTCGTTCCATAAATCATACATGGAATCAAACTGACTTAAATACTGAACACGCTCCTGTCTATATCCTTCAACAGCTACAGGATCAGACCAATCTGCATTTGCGTACTCGGCTAATCTAGTTGAATCCTTGCTTGGCTTAAACCCATAAACTGCTGTGTTATCAACTACGATGTCCTCCATCGCCTTTTCATTTAATCTAGGATCATGAACGTACTTAACGTTAGTAGCGTTTGTAGCTGCAAGTACAGGTGTATTAATTCCTAAAACACCAATAATCAGCACTACACCAAAGCTTTTAATCATTCTTTTTAAATTCATATTGCTTTTCCTCTTTTCTTTAATAATTGACCGTATTCTATGTATCTATGTAATGATAAAATCATCTACATCCTCTAGAAGCTCATATATCTTGCTCATGCAGTAGTCGCATGCTTTTCTATCTACCTCAGATAAGTTTAATCCTTTCTTATAGCATCTTCTCACAAGCCTTAAATATGCAAGAAGTGCACATTTTTTACTTATCAGCTGTATTTCATCTTCAGATTTATTACTAAAATAGTAATTCATAAAATGCCTATAATATTCTTTTGACACATCATGTGAAAATCCCATGAGGTTATCTACAAATTCTGATCCAAGTTCACCAAAGGCAACATAGAACATGTAAACACCACTTAGTTCAGCAATTGGATTACACGTTGATAAACGATCCATATCTATTAGTAAATACTCACCCTTTTGCTGCATAACATTTCCAGTATGGAAATCTCCATGAATCATAGTTGTAGCTTTAGGAAGAGCGTCAAGCATTTCTGTAACCTTTTTAGCTACGTCTACATCAACATTAGCAACTCCACCATTTATCCATTTATACACCTCTGGCATATAGTCAGGAATATCCATTCCCGTTGTATCTGTATTATGAATTTGCCTGGCAAGATCTGCCATTGTCTTTGCATAAAATTCAACATTATCAGGATTTTTGGCAATAAGTCCTGAGATTGTATTTGATTCAACTAGTTCAAATAATGAACCATATTTTTTACCAACTGTAACGATACCAAAGGAAATTGCTGTAGGTATTCCTGCAATAAAAGCCTTTCTTGCAAGAGCATTCTCCCTTTCAATATCCTTGAACATGTTTTCGTTGTTATAGACTTTGACAATTAATTCATCATCAACGCGGTACACATTGCCTTTAGCACCTTTTCCTATTAACTCAAGACCGTCAATTGACAATTCCTTATATTTTCTATATTGTTCCTTACTTCGAGCAAATGTCCCTGGCCATATAAAGTTTATATGCTGTATCAGTTCTTTATATGCACCGGTTCTATTTAGATCCATCTCAATAATCTCTGCAACTGACTGGTAATACCATTTGTGCATCATAGGATCATTTTGGTTAAATGTTTGCCACACCGAATTACCAATCTCCCCATATCGTCTGGCGATTGATCTAATATTAGAGAGCTTATCAGCGAGCCATAGCATCTTTACGCCTATGTCCGGAGAATTCTTAAGTACTGCAAGGCTTTCTTCTTTACGTCTTTTCCATGTTTCTGACTTTGGGAGATTTTCATACTTATTTTCAGTCTCTGATACTACAAGATTAGCTACTCTTTCTCCAAATCGCTCTCTTATTTCATCTATTGTACCATCCGTGTCTTCTACAACATCATGAAGAACTCCTGCTGTAATAACTTCTATGTCATCTGTCATCGTTGCAATAAGCTGAGATACTTCAAGTGGATGCAAAATGTAAGGGGAGTTGTCCTTACGTGTTTTTCCAGCATGCATTATAGTAGAATAAATTACTGCTTCTTCAAATAGATTCATAAACGTACCACTCCTCTGAAAAATCATTATATTCGTCTGTGTAAGTAAATTCTATAATACAGAACTGCATAACAAACTATAATAATGGCAATTTCCTAAGTATAATTTTACATTATATTTTATAATTTATACAGAAATTATTTAACACACTTTTGTTTTATTTCACCTGTTTATGTGATATATTATTGTAAGTGTTTTTACATAAAATAATTGAGTTTAGGAGAAATAATTATGTCATTAACCACATCTGAATCAATTCAAAAATACATTGATGGAAGTGTTGCAAAGTCAAAAACAAAGGCTTCAACAATCTTCTTTAAAGCGATTTTCGCAGGTATGTTTATTGGAATGGGTGCAGCTGGAAGTAACGTTGCAGCTCACAACATAAGCAATGTAGGTGTTGCAAGACTTGTTGCTGGATGTGTTTTCCCTGTTGGACTTATGATGGTAATACTGTTAGGAGCAGAGCTTTTCACTGGTGATTGTCTCGCAGTTATGGCTGTTCCTGGAAAAAAGACAACAGCTCTTGATTTTGTCAGATTATTGCTTGTAGTATTTTTAGGTAACTTTGTTGGTGGTGTTGTATTTTCATGGTTAATAATTTTAAGTAACCAGTTAAATTACTCATCAGGACTTCTTGGAGCTTATACAATCAATATAGCTGCAAATAAAGTAAGCATGAACTTCACAACTGCTTTAGTATCAGGAATTCTTTGTAATATTCTTGTTGTAGGTGCTGTTCTTATGGCAAATTGTTCAAAAGATATCGCAGGCAAATTACTTGTATGTTTCTTTGTAATAATGTTATTTGTTACATCTGGATTTGAGCACTGTGTTGCTAATATGTACTACATCACAGCAGGCTTATTTGCAAAAGCTAATCCTGATTATGTGGCTGTTGCAACAAGTCAGCTTGGACTTAGTGCAGAGAAATTAAATAACTTAACAGTATATGGTTTCCTTGTTAAGAACCTTATTCCTGTAACAATCGGAAATATTATTGGCGGTTCATTCGCACTTGGATTACCACTCTATTATTTAAATGTTCATAAAAAAGATAACTAATTAGTTATATATAAAAAAGCTTAGGTTGCATTGACTGCAATCTAAGCTTTTTTTATATCTACATATATCTATTCTATAGTACTTTTTCTAGCATATAAAACTGTTTTGTGCCAACCACTTCATAATACATGTCTATAGAGCCATGATTAATGTATCCATTACGCTCATAGAGCTTAAAAGCAGGTGTATTGAAATCAATTACATCAAAATGGATAGCCAAATCTCCATTATCACGACAACAGTCCTCAAGCTCTTTAAGAAATTTGTCACTGACATTTTTCCCTCTGTGATTTGGAGAAACAGCTAGCGCATGAATTGTAGAAATCTTTTCCTTAGGGCCTTTTACCTGCCAGTCTATATCATCGTATTCCGGATTAACTATATGATTTATAGCTGCAGTACAAATAATACTGTCACCCTCACGCTCTACATACATATAGCCGTTTTGTACCATTTCTTCAACAAAAGCAAGATTGGGATACTCATTAATATCCCAACCAAGTTTTATGCCGTAAGTGTCCATATATTCAACGACATCTTTATAAAAAGCGTATATTTCGTTTATTTCTGAAGTATTTGCTTTATACATTTAGAATTTGATCTCTTTTCCCTGCTTTTTCCATTCCATAAACTCTGCTGTTGCGGCAAATAATACATCGCCAGAAGAATTTATAGCTGTTTCAAATGAATCCTGAATTACACCAATAATGAAGCCTACACCAACTACCTGCATAGCCACATCATTTGAGATTCCAAATAATGAACAAGCCATTGGGATAAGAAGTAATGAACCTCCAGCCACGCCAGATGCACCACATGCACCAATTGTAGCAAGTAAGCTTAATATGAGTGCTGATGGGAAATCAACAGAAATACCAAGAGTATTCGCTGCTGCAAGAGCCATTACTGTAATTGTAATAGCGGCACCATCCATGTTTATTGTTGCACCAAGTGGAATTGATACAGAATATACATCTCTATCAAGTCCAAGATCTTCACAAAGCTTCATATTAATAGGAATATTTGCGGCAGAACTTCTTGTAAAGAAAGCTGTTAATCCACTCTCCTTAAAGCATCTGAAAACAAGTGGGTATGGATTCTTTCTAAGAGCAATTCCTGCTATAAGTGGATCAACTACTAATGCAATAAAGAGCATACATCCAACTAGTACTGCAAGAAGTCTTCCATATCCTGCAAATACGCTTATACCATTTGTTGATACTGTATCGAAAATAAGGCCCATGATACCAAATGGAGCAAATGAAATAATCCATTTAACTATCTGAGAAATACTGTCTGACACCTGCTTCATAGCCTCTTCAGTACTTTCAGAAGCAACTGTCTTAAGACCTATACCAAATAATATAGACCAAAATAAAATGCCAATATAATTTGCATTACATATAGCAGAAATAGGATTCATTACCATATTATTAAGAAGATTTCCTAATACTTCTGCAATTCCCTGAGGAGGATTCTGATTTTCAACTGCATCTGCGAGCTTAAGTGTAACTGGGAACAAGAAGCTTGACATTACTGCACCAAAAGCTGCTAACAATGTACTAATAAGATAGAATAAAATAACTGTTCTAAATCTCTTACCAATACCACCCTTTTTAGCCCCAAGAATTGCACTAACTACAAGTGCAAAAACGAGTAATGGAGCAATTGCTTTAAGTGCTCCTACAAAAAGCTGTCCAAATATTGCAATCCCTGTAAGCCCGGGAGCAAAGATACCTAATAAAATACCAATAATTAAGCCAACCGCAATCCTTAAAATTAGGCTTACGCTATTGTATTTTTCCCATATGTTTTTCATTCTTATTTCTCCATTTCTTTTTATTAATAATATTATATATTACTACTTTACAGCTGTAAATCATTGTTGCAACTATATATACTCAGATGATAATATTTAGTTTGGTAAATTTCTATGAAAGGAAATAACTATGGACTTTATTGATTTATATATAACTTTTTTTAGAATCGGAATTTTGACATTTGGCGGTGGACTTACAATGCTGCCACTTTTGAAATATGAACTCTGTGAAACAAAGAAATGGATTACAGAGGAAAAATTATTAGATTGCTACGCAATTGGTCAGTGTACACCAGGTATTATTGCCGTAAATACTGCAACCTATGTTGGATACCTAAAAAGAGGCATCTTAGGTGGAATATTTGCAACACTCGGTATGATTTCACCATCAGTGATTATTATTACATTAATAGCAATGTTTCTTCAGAATTTCATGGAAGTAGCTATTATTCAACATGCCCTCATGGGAATAAGAGGTGCCGTATGTGCGCTAATGCTTAATACAGTATATTCTCTTGCTAAAAAGAGCCTGATAAGCATTGTAAACGTGGTTATTTGTGCCATTACTCTTCTTTTGGCATTATTTACAGACGTTCCTACGATCGTACTTATTATTGCTGCTGGAGTATGTGGCGTAATTATTGAGAAAATAAGAGGAGGAAAAAAGAATGAGCAATAAATATCTCCTCTTTATCGAGTTCTTCAAGACTGGTTTATTTGCTATAGGTGGCGGACCTGCTACTATTCCATTTTTAATGGATATGGCAAAAAAATATCCTTGGTTTTCTATGGCTGAACTTAGTGACATGATTGCTATATCTGAAAGTACACCAGGACCTGTTGGTCTCAATATGGCAACTTATGCAGGATTTAAAACACTAGGTACATTCGGTGGTATTGTATCAACTTTAGCTCTCACAATCCCAAGTATCGTCATTATTCTCATTATTGCAAGGTTTCTTGAGGGATTTCAGGATAATAAAATAGTAAAAGCTGTATTCGCAGGAATAAAACCAGCTGTTACAGCTCTAATTGCAGTTGCAGTTATGAATATTTTTAAAGTAAGTTTATTTGATATTTCTGACAGCGTTATTACTCCACGTATTTCGAGTATGATAATTGCTGTAGTTATATTTGTGCTTATTCAATGGCCAAAAACCAAGAAATTACACCCTGCACTCTGGTTTTTATTTGCTGCACTGATAGGTATAATTTTTAGACTATAGCACACAGATCTATATTTAAATATGATGTATGTTTAGAATCCTTTTGTGAACTTTTGTCTACATACATTTTATTACAAGTTGTCTAGGCTATCATAGATATCTCTTAAAATAATAAAATTTTCTTGAATTTTCTTTATATTTTCTGATACAAGTTCAGGTTTATCCTGAAGATTATCTATCTCGTTAATTAATGCATCAATTTTATTTAATGGATCAGCTGCTTCATTCTTGATTCGAGTCATAATTACACTCATTGCAGTACTCTCTTTTAAAGCAAGGTCTCTATCTGCCATAAGCTTCTCATTAGACTCCTTAAGCTCTCCAAGCATTGACGCAGCTTCTGTTTTAAGGTCGATAGATGAAAAATATACGCTCTCAAGTACACCATTTACACGCTCTCCAGGAGTCAAAGTAAATCTAAACTGTCTAACTTCTTTATCTGGCATAGTAAGTGGACACTCAAAAATAACCTCTTTCGTCATATTTCTAAGCACATCAAGAGACATTTTGCTCATAAAGAAATGGTAGCATTCCTTTCCTACGAATTTATTAGTAAATGTATCTAATAATTCAAAATAATTAAATTCTCTTCCATTTACTCTTTCATTAAATCTGTCATACATAACCCATGCTTTATTAACTGGAACATTAATTTCCCATATAGAAGTAAGGCATGAAACCATATTTTGGAATAATGCATGGTTATATTCGCTCATTTTTACCTGATTTTCAGCGTTTTTTTTTCATAATTATATCTCCACAAAATCTATTTATATACTCAAATAATTATTATTTTATGTACTAATAATTTTATATCCACGACTCATCTTCAACATACGCAACTGATAGAAGTATATCCATTCTCTCAACATTCTCTGCGCCTTCAATTATATCAATAAGCTCTGCTGACTCAAGAAGATCATCGATTGACTCATCTGGTCCAATTTCGTAGTCAATATCCTGTTCGCACAGTGGGCATGGTGCCTTCTTAGTAGTATGTAATGACAAAAATCTGTAATCACATCTTTTACATTCATAATATCCGCATTTTTCTGTATTGTCATTTACAAAATACATATCTTACTCCAATAATTATAGTCCTTTAATTACACTAATCAGTTGTTTATTTAATGCAAAGCTCTCTCCATAGGGATTAAGTATTATGCCTGCGATACTATCATCCATAAGAGCCATGTCAAAAGTTTTGTCCATATCAGCCAAAAATCCAGACATTACATCAAGATTGCCTTTAAGTTCCTCATCAAAATCGGTATATGAAATAAACCATTTTTTGCCATTCATATTTGCTGTTTTAAGTGCCAGATTATCGCCGCCATTAGCATCAACAGCAACAACAAACTGGCCGCCATCTAATGCTCTTTTTCTAAGCGTTGTAAGAAGTATGGCAAGATTTTCATCCGTCATATCAGCCTTTAGCTTTTTTATATTATTAACAATTTTCTCATTGCCAATAAGGCCTTTGTCTTTTTCCATGTTATAACTCTATTATATTCTTATTTTTATCTCTTAATGCAAATGTTTTTTTGAGAAACGCAATAGCTATCGTTTTTGAAATAATTGGCTTTTTATCGTGACTTAGATACACTCTTGTTCCCTTTAGGGAGGAAAATAAATCAATTTGTGCTTTTATCTGCTGAACATTATAGGAACGCTTTCCCCCTTTTCTAGACGGATAAAACGAGTCTCCAAGCAGTATTAAATCATCATTAATTTCAAGTCCAAGACAGCCCTTTTCATGGGATGATGGTATTTTGAAAATGTGGAGTTTTACACCATCATCTATATACAGATCTTCATCAACTAATGTGCCAATTTCTGTGTATTTGTACGTATACTTACTTACGTATAACTCGTTGTAATCTATTTTAGATAAATTATTACTGTGGTCACCATGAAAATGAGAAATAATAATATTTTTCACTCCAGAAATACTATTTATTTCATTTAAGGTATCTTCACAGGCTCCTACATCGAAAATCCATGTGGCCGTGTTACCCTTAATAAATATTACGTCAGCTGAAAGCGGACTTTCAGAGCCTTTAATATATGAAATTTCCTCTGTCAGACTAAGCTTTTCCAAACTCTACTCCATCCCAACTTGAAGTAATATCAGAATATAATCTTTCAGCTAATCTTCTTTCTCCATCGCACACATGTATTATTGTTTCACTATCATCGTGACCGATGGCTATAAGCTTATCAATATCCATATTTTCAGCGCAACAGCTTGTATGAGAAATAACTTCCTCAACACGTCTATATAATCGCTTTACATCCTTTTTTTCTATAAATTCCCAGTGGAAACCTTTTCTATAGAACAGGATATCTTCAAAGAGTTTTATATTCATTCCATGTTTTGTAGCATTTTTGAATGCATTATCCAGGTTTTCATTTGTATTTTTCTTATATTTCATAACTCACCTACTTCATAGCATTTCTAATTAATTTCTGTACAACCAGTTCTGGATTTTTTGGAACACTGTTATAGCTTTCTTCTGTTTCTACAACAGTCCCATTTATCTTATTTATGGCATATCGCATGGCTATTTCAGATACTGTAGATCTGTCATATTCCCCTTCTGCACCAAGCAGAACAGATACTAAATTATGAATTTCGCCACCTTTTTCTACCTGTGCGCAGGATACAAGACATGCGCCAGATTTATTGGTTGTACCCGTTTTAAGCCCTTTTACTTCATCTAGATTATAAAGTATAGCATTTGTATTCTTGATATCCCTTTCAAAAACAGGTAATGACATTATTTTAACTGAAGTAATATCTGTTATTTGCGGATACTTATTTAATATTTCAGATGTTAATGTGAACATTTCCTTAGCTGACATACGATTCTGCATTTTGGCAGGAAGAAGCTGGTTTTCATATACAGGAAGACCATTGCAATTATAAAACTTTGCATCAATCAATCCAAGTTCATCTGCTTTTTCATTCATCATATCAACAAAGGCAGACTCACTGCCAGCAATATGTTCTGCAATAGCAAGGGCGCATTCATTACTTGAAGCTAAAAGCATTCCGTTAATAAGGTCTTTTAATGGCACTTCCGTTCCAGCAGTCATTGCAATAACACCGTCAATTCCTTCTGATAACCTTTGAGCCTCTGAAGAAAGTATTACTGTGTCGTTTAGTGAAATCTTTCCGTCAGAAACAGCATCCATCATAACAAGATATGTCATAAGCTTTGTTGTACTGGCAATAGGCAAAACCTCATCTTCATCAAAGTTAAAATATACCTCTCCAGTTGTACCATCACCAATAACTAGTGAGTTTACGCCCTGTAGATAGCCCGAGTTTTCTAAATCCGCATCGGATACAGAAAATGGCTCACCTGTATTAACAACTATTTCGCCATTATTTATTTCTATATCTGTGTTAAGAATCATCGCTATATGTACAGGACTCATAAAGGCGTCCATACCACTTTCTCCAAGAGAACCAAGCAACGAATAGTATCTTCTCTCAACACCATTGACAGATATGTCGTTTCTTGCAAGCTTAAGCTTACTTCTTTCAGAAAGCTCTTCTGCGTCCCATGTGTGTGGGTCTTCATAGTAATCAAGCCCTGTAGATATCTCGATTCCACTTTCCTTAACAAAAGGTGTAAACGCGCTATTTGTTTCCCTGAGTGTGTACGCTAATCCTCTTAATGAAATATACACATTGTTATCATAGTTGAGATCAAGAGCCATAATGCTGCCTTTTGATACGCCGTCAACAACAACGCTTAAGTTCTTTCGTATTTCAAGATCAGCAGCACTTGTAACATCAGGGCATGCAACCATTATCAATGTTACTGCAATAATTAGTGAGATAGTCTGTTTTATTTTTTTCATCTTTCTACCTCCCCTGAATATTTAGCATTTAACTCTTCAAAAGATGGCAGAAGCGAAATTTCACACTGCTCAAGATAATCAGCTACAGTTATACCAAATGTTGTTTTCATAAGTTTTTCAACTGTTTCATCAGTACATGGGCCTTCATAGCCGGCTTTCTGAAGCCTATTTATAACAGCACGTCGGTATGATTTCTCAAGTCCAATTTTTGCCTGACTTTCACAGTATTCATAACAATCAGGCATTAACTCTACTGTATATATTCCTTTCGTCTCTGTTGGGGTATACTTGACTTCCAAATTAAATTCCCCCATACACTCCTTAACATCTTCAAAGCTTAGTTCAATATCATCAATATCATTAAGCCATACTAACGCCCTTGCTGAAGCTTCTTCAGCAATTGATACATATTCAAATATTGGCTCTTTTGACTTTTTATGCTGTTTATATAGAATTAATCCAATAAATACTAATAGCGCAATTACTATTAAAAACAATATTGGAGTAATAATTGAAATTCGTCTTCTTCTACGTCTTGCCGACATTAATACTCTCCTTTGTCATCAATTTGCCTAAGCATATAATTCTTTACTGATTCAAGTTTAGATTCCTTCCAGGCTTTATGCTTTTCTTCAAGAGATAGTGGATAAACAATTTGGAAATCAAGTACTTCTCCTGGTACTCTTCCACTTCTAAGTGGCTCATAAAAATTGTTATAGAAGTCTTCCTCAGTTGCATTATTAAATATATCTGGTTTTAGATATCTTAACTGACGCTTTGTGTTTTCTATAAACATTTTAGCAGCAAAAGGCGCAAGTTTTTCATATTCTTCCTCTCTTACATCAACAAAGATATCTGGTATGTCACCTTTAATTACATGGTCGCATGTTCTATCTATTTCTATACCAAATGGTTCAAAAGAAAACTCTGTTTCGGTAAATTTAAGCTTAATAAAAAGCCCATATTCAGTGTTATATTGAGATCTCTGATAATCTGTATCAAATACAAAATTTCCAAGAGAATAAAATATTGCTTTACCTGGAAATGTTTCGTAATTCATTGGAACATGTGGATGGTGTGAAATAACTATATCAGCACCCATATCAAGATAATCCATGTATCGTTTTCTAACATATGGTGAAGGAAGTGCTGTAAATTCCTCTCCACCATGCGCTACAACTATACACCAGCGACATGTCTTCTTAATTTCATCAATTCTCTTCTGAATTAATTCCATATCGCTCCAGCTAAAGCATCCTGGAGTTTCCTCATCTGCTTTTCTGCAGGCACGCTGATATCCAACTCCTATCATACCAATGCCGCCACATTCATTAAAGATAACTGGCTTTGATGCTTCTGAAATATTCATTCCAGCACCTAATGTCATGACACCAGCTTTGCTAGCTTCTTTTAGCGTATCTGCCATTCCATTCTGACCAGCATCCATTATATGGTTATTGCAGATATTCCAAACGTCTGCTCCAATTTTATCAAAAAACCTTACAGCATCTGGATTCATGCTATGTGTAAGCGCAGCAACTCCGTTCGCACGTTCGACTTTATCCTGTCTTGACAAAGGCCCTTCAACATTAATGATAAGATGATTTCCAGAATGAAGATACTCAAGTATTTCCTCTGATACAAGTTCATCATCTTCCCATTTTCTATCCATGTATTTGTCGAATCCAATATCGCCAGTAAAAATTAAAGAAGTTTCACTCATCATATATCCCTTATTTACTCAAAATTTCATCTGAATCAAGCCATATGGTAAATGGCCCATCATTTAGTAATTCAACTTTCATATCTGCACCGAAAACGCCTCTGCCGACATGTTTAACTTCAGGCTCTAAAATATCAGCAAAATATTCATAAAGTTCATTAGCATAATCTGGTTTTCCAGCATTAATAAAGCTTGGGCGATTTCCCTTTTTACAATCCGCATACAAAGTGAACTGCGAAATAATTAAAAGCTCTCCATCAACGTCTTTAATTGAAAGATTTGTTTTTCCATTCTCATCTTCAAAAATTCTAAGACCTATAAGCTTTTTAGCCATACGATCAGCAATTTCCTTTGTATCGCTATCTGACACTCCAATAAATACTAAAAAGCCGTTATTAATGCTTCCCTTAACTTCTTCATCAACCTTTACAGAAGCATTTTTTACTCTTTGAATTAATAATCTCATGTTATCCTCTATTATTTAACAATATCTGCTGTTTTAAATGGTACAATAGCCTGTAAATCATTAGGAACAATTTCTACCTGATAGCCAATCTTACCTGCTGAAAAAATAACTTTATCAAGATTATTTACACTTTCATGAAATGTTGTAGCGAAAAGCTTTTTCATTCCAACAGGAGAACATCCACCGTGAACGTAACCAGTCAGCGGTAAAAGATCTTTTTGCTTTAGCATTTCAATGCTCTTCTCAGAAACAGAAGCTGCCGCCTTTTTTAAATCAAGCTCCTTATCAACAGGAATTACAAAGACATAGTACTGTTTTGATGCTGCTACTGTCACAAGAGTTTTAAAAACTCTCTCAACCGGCTGGTTCATAGCTTTAGCCACCTCAAGGCCACTTATGGCATCTGTATCAGCATAGCAGTAATGATTGTAATTTATATTTGCCTGCTCAAGAAGCCTCATTACGTTTGTTTTTATTTCCTTCTCTTTTTTAGCCATTTTCTTCCCTATCGCATATGTTAATCTATTTGTTTTTTATATTGATATATGTTATGGAACATGATTAAAAGTCATATATTATTTATTTTACACTATTATCTGTGTATTTTGTTCAATTCTTTAGTTATTTTAAGGAAAAATCGACTTTTAAAGTTTAATCGTATAGTCAAACGTGCTATAATATGTGACAAATGTGACATTTGGAGAAATAACATGGATAGCAACCAAAGTATTATAGCAAAAATACACAGTCTTTTAGTTAGTTTTGCTACTAAACATCTCTATACAGATACAACCGAAATCAAGGACAAATGTTTTTTATTTGTACTTAATCTTCATATTATAGGATCGCTACTTATAATTCCCGCTATGCTTCTTGTTGGACACTATACACTTGGAATAATGTATCTCTTCATAGGGGCATCTCTGATTATTGAAGTCTTTCTCATAAGTAAGTTTAAGAAAAATATAGAATTTTTTGAAAAAATCACCTGTGTTGGCTGCGAACTCATTGTCGCACCAGTATTTTTCTTATCAGGTGGACTCGCTGGCGGTGGACTATTCTTCTTTCTCACTGTCGTTGTATTCTCATATCTAGTATTGAGAGGAACCTTCAGAAAGGCTAATCTTGTTTTCTCTTCTCTTCTTATGATTTTCACAGTGTATTTATCTGTAAAGCGTCCAGATTTGTGTACTGTTAATGGTACTACGGTTTCTACAGAGGTTTCAGCATTTGCAAATACAATTTCCTGTATTTCCTGTATATTCATTTTAATTGCTATTTTTTCTTATCAGCTGTTCCTATATGATCTTCAGGCAAAGCAGCTTGAAAAGGCAAAACAAGAGGCAGAACAGGCAAATGTTGCAAAATCAATGTTTCTTGCAAACATGTCACATGAAATCCGTACTCCAATGGGCGTTGTTATTGGACTATCTGAGATGATTCAGCATGAAGATAATATACACGCTGTTCACGATATGGCATCAAATGTCAATAGAACTGCAGGTATGCTTTTAAATGTAATAAACGATATTCTTGACTTTGAAAAAATATCAAAAGGTAAGATGGATATTGTTGATACAGAATACTTTACAGAAGAAATCATTACTGACTTTAGAACAGTAGGCGCAGGCCGTGCAGAGGCTAAAGGGCTTAAATATACTGTATCTGCATCTGAATCTGTTCCTGAAGTACTATTTGGAGATGAAATAAGATTAAGACAGGTTGGAACAAATATTATTAATAATGCCATTAAATATACAGAATCCGGGTCTATCGATGTACTTGTTGATTATGATAACGTTCGAGAGATGCTTATTATTAAAGTCACTGACACTGGTAAAGGTATTAAGGCAGAGGATTTGCCATTTATTTTTGATAGCTTCCAAAGAGTTGATGTTAAGAATAATAGACATATTGAGGGAACTGGACTTGGTCTTTCTATTACAAAAAGACTTACTGAAGCAATGGGCGGAAAAGTCAGCGTTACTTCAGAATATGGTTCTGGAAGCACATTCATCGCAGAAGTCAGCCACAAAAAAGTTGAAAATCCTACAATTTCTAAGAATAAAGGGCAGACTAAAGAATATCATTTTAATGACGTCAAAGTACTGTATGTTGATGATACAAAGATTAATACAATTGTATTTAATGGTCTTCTCAAAGGATCTGGAATTGATGCAACTTATGCGTTCTCTGGTCTAGAAGCTCTTAATATTGTTAAAGAAAAAGCTTTTGATATCATATTCTTAGATTATTTCATGCCAGGCATGGATGGTATGGAAACATTTAAAAAGCTCAGAGAAAATGGTACAACTTGTCCAATTATAGTCATTACTGCTGACGCAGTAAACGATGCACAAAAGAGATTTTTAGACTTCGGTTTTGATAACTATTTATCAAAACCTGTTCAAAGAAATGACCTATTAAATATGATTGAAGGATACACAAAGTAAGAATTAATATGTCAAATACTAAACCAGAAAACATGAAAACAAAAACTGCTATGGCTATCAATCAGGATAAGCTTGCAAAGCAGAGAACTGAACTATCTGTAACAAGAACAAAGCTTGCATTTTATAATTCAAAGATGTCTCTTAATCAAACTCATCTTGCATATCTTAGAACTATTGTTACGCTCATTGGTACAGCAGCAACGATATACAAGGCACTACCTGCCCTTGGAGTTTCTAATTTGTTTTCAACACTTTTAGCTTCATTCCTACTTCTCTTTGCCTGCTATTTCATATATAAAGACGCATCTGTTTATCCTAAAATGAAGCAGGAGCTTGAAGATATGGAGAAAGATACTAATGATCTGAACGAGCAGATTAAAGATGAAATATTTGATTTCGAGCTGTCCGAATAATTATGATTGATAACGATTTAACAGTAGGAAACGTAAGAAATAATTTAATAAAGTTTGCTCTTCCATATATGCTTGCCGCTTTTATGCAGACATTTTATGGAATGGCTGATTTAATGATTGTAGGACTTTATAACGATGCATCAACTACCACAGCTGTATCTATTGGTAGTCAGGTTATGCATATGATTACTGTTATAATTCTTGGTTTTGCAATGGGTACAACTGTACATGTTGGAAGATGTGTTGGTGCAAAGGATAAAGACGAATCCTCTAAAATAGTTAGCAATTCAGTTTATCTTTTTTCAATTATTGCATTTATTCTCACAGTTTCACTACTTCTTTTGACAAAGCCTATAACCAAAGTTATGTCAACTCCAATTGAGGCTGTCACACAGACTAATTCATATTTATTTATATGCTTTGCAGGAATTCCATTCATTACCGCATATAATGTTATAAGCAGTATTTTCAGAGGTGCTGGCGACTCAAAACGTCCTATGATATTTGTGGCAATAGCATGTATATCAAATATCATACTGGATTTTCTTTTCATTGGATATTTAGGACTTGGTGCTACTGGAGCTGCCCTTGGAACAGTTTTTGGTCAAATAATTAGTGTCATTATTTCTTTATTTGCCATAAGAAAGATTGATTTTGGTTTTGAATTAAAAATAAAAGGTGCAAAGCTAAACCGTGACAGTTTATCAAAAATACTGTATGTTGGTTCACCAATTGCTCTACAGGATGGACTAATTCAGATTGCGTTTATTGTAATTACAATTATTGCTAACAGTCGCGGACTTATTGCTGCTGCAAGTGTTGGAATAGTTGAAAAAATAATATGCTTCATGTTCCTTATACCATCATCTTATCTTTCGGCAATCTCCGCTATTACTGCCCAGAATATGGGAGCCGGGAAACCAGAGAGAGCAAGACAGAGTCTTTATTATGGACTCCTTATTACTGGAGCTTGGGGACTATTCTGCGGAATATACAATCAGTTTTTGCCACACACTATTGTAACGTTATTTACAAAGGACACTGCTGTATTACCAGCTGGCTGTGAGTACCTTAGATCATATAGCTTTGATACATTTTTTGCGGCATTTCATTTCTGCTTCAGCGGATACTTCTGCGGTGTTGAGAAATCAAAAATATCATTTATTCATAATATGATATCAGTTGCATTAATTCGTATTCCAGGCACATATTTCTTTAGTAAATGGTGGCCTGATACTCTTTATCCAATGGGATGGGCAGCGCCTCTTGGATCACTTCTATCAGCGATAATATGTTTTTTATTCTATATTTATTATACGAAAAAAGAGGAAATATAAAAAACACATATGCTTTTGCGTATGTGTTTTTATGTAAACCTAATTATTCCACTTATATTAATTCTTTTTTAACAGTTTAACTAACAGGCTATTATTTCTAAACTCAGTTCCATCGTCCATAATAACTTTAAGTGTACTAAACTTTTTTACATGCTTCATACTAACTATTGTATCTAAGTTTATGCTTTTAATGAAATCATATGGCGACATATCCCCACGAAAAGCACTTATATCTTTTAATACAACTAAATTATCTCCATTTGTAAGAGTCACTATTGTCTTGCCCATTTCCAAGGCTTTTGCATAGTAGAAATCAGAATACTTTATGTAAACCGTTTCACCTTTTGTCCTAAGTTCAATTTTTGGTTCCTTCTTCATTCTTTTTGCATCACAGATGTATAGGATTTCATTTAGTTCTGGAACCTTAATTGGCTTATTTATATACAAAAATTCATCTTTTAGTTCATCACTGACTACATCCTTGTAATTAATCTTGCTTATACATAGAACGATCTTTGCACTGACTCCCTGTTTGAAGATTCTCTCAGCAATCTCGTGTCCTTTAATATCTTCTGTGACCATATCAATGAATATGGCATCGTACATAGCGGTTTTTGGCATAAGAGACTCAATACTTCCAAACAAATCAATGTAGTACTCTTCAATCTCTGTACCACGATTTGCATCAGAAGCTCTTGTCAAAAGTCGATTCATCTGATTTCTATCAGCTACATTGTCATCTAAAACCGCAATATGCATACTTCACCTTTTTGTAATACCTATACTGCTTTGAAGAGCTCCTTCTTTACAGGAGTGTACACAGTCAAAGCATCTAATACAATCACAACTGTTCGGATTATTCTTTACATCTATTCCCATTTTGCAGGCATTATTACACGCCCCACAATTATTACATTTATCTTTGTCATATGATATACGTACAAAGGAAAACTTGTTGAACCATCCATATATTAACCCAAGAGGACATAGATACTTACAAAATGGACGATAATATTTTATGGAAATAATGACTATCAGGCATAATATGGATATTTTTAAGAAAAATCGCCATCTTAAGAGTGCTCTAAGACTTTTATTTACTATAAGTAAAGGAATTGCACCAAATAAAGTTCCCGATGGACATATATATTCACAAAACCATGGATTGCCACCTCCGGCAGCATTTACAAAGAATGTAGGTAAAAGAATAACAAATAATATGAGAATTATATATCGTACATTCTTTAATATCTTATGCCCCTTTATGCATTTCTTTTTATCCATTATTGGGATTTTATAAAGTAAGTCCTGGACAAGTCCGAATGGGCACATAAACCCACATATAAATCTTCCAAAAACTGTCCCAAATGCTGTAAGCATTCCTATAATATAAAGAGACACCGTATACGATTTTTGGCTCATAACGGCCTGAAGTGATCCTACTGGACATGAGTACAAAGCGCCTGGGCATGAATAGCAATTAAGCCCTGGAACACATAGTTTTTTTGAATTGCCTGTATATATCTTTCCAGAAGTAAATCCTTTTATGTATCCATTAGTTAAAGCAAAAAAAGCCACCTGGAATATGAGTCTTGTCTTTGAATATAGTTTATCCAATTCCAATACACTCCATACAAATATGAATCGCTTTATTTAATACAGTATAAACTTCACCCCTGTATATTCCTGATAATATACATGAAACAGCTACTGTAAGCATTATAAATCTTGTTAAAATAAGCTTTTTATTATTCATTACTTCTGTTACTCTTCATTAAAAGAACGGCGTCAATTATATCATCAAAATCGCTTTTTGAAAGACCGCCTCTGTATACATATAGAATATTGCCATCGCTATCTACAAATATATCTGTAGGTACTGCATCAACAACACTCATATATTTGTACATAAAATCCCCTGATGGAATGACATGTGTATAGAATGCCTTTGTATCATTTATTATATCTATAGCATCATTAAATGTAGGACTGCTTTCACTCTCTACATCGCAGATTACACCAATTACCTGAAACTCACTTTCATCTCTTTCAGCTGCAATCTCACCAAGACCTGGCATTTCCTGTATGCATGGGCCACAAAACGTACCCCATATGTTAAGCATTGTTACTTCCGAATTTTTAAATATATCTGCTGAAATTTCAGTGCCTTCTATTGTCTTTAATGAAAAATCTGTAATCGGTCCAAGATCCATGAACATATCAACATAATCTTTATCCCAATCAGGTAAACCTGTATCGTCATCTTCAGCTTCATCCTCTTGTTCAACGGGATATCTTTCTGGCTCATCTTCTAAAAATTCACTGAGACAACCACAAAATGAAAACAGTACAAATACTGATATAAATAGTGTAATTAATTTCTTTTTTATCATGCTATCCTCTATTTCTTGAACTAAATTTTCTCTTTGCCTTTGTCATAATGAACCGTAGGAAATAATACGTTATTATTCCGGCTAGCGCCCCAACAAAATCAAGAACTACGTCTGAAAGCTGACACGATCTTCCAGGGAAAAATCTCTGAATAATCTCATCAATGGAACCAACCGTTAGGCAAATTGCTGCTGTTACGCTAAACCTATTTATCGCATTTATTCCTAATAATCCAAGCAACGCAAATTCCACGAAATGTGCAGCCTTTCTGACAATATGCTCCGTGAGTGTTGCTCCAAAAATCATCATAAGATAATTAACAATGGATGTTGTTGTTACACTCTCAACACTAGACTGTGCTGCGGTACGCATAGACCTAGACCATATAAACAGAATCCATATAACAAATAATACTGTTTTAAGCTTATTTTTCATGGTTTACATAAAAGATGCTACACAATATGTAACATATATCGCAAGTAACAAAACACCCTGTATTCTAGATACTTTCTTTCTAATTATTGTTGGTAGAATAAGTATAGCCATAACCAAAAGTGAAAGTGGCATATCAACTGTTGTTGTAGATGTCTCAAGTGGAATTCCAGCTACAGCTGCAGGTATACCAATAACTAAAAGCATATTAAGTGTATTGGCACCAATGATATTACCAAATCCAACATTTCCATAGCCTTTAATCAATGACACAACTGATGTAACAAGCTCTGGTAAAGATGTACCAAGAGCAATAAATGTTACTGCAATAACTCTTTCTGGAACACCAAGTGCAGAAGCAATATAGATTCCATTATTAACTAAAAGGTTTGCTCCAACATATAAAAGTGCAGCACACACTGCTAATATAAGTAGCTGAAGCACAAGAGGTTTATCCTGTTCTTCACTTTCTTCCTCATCTCCACCTTCTGAACTTGATTTTTTGATATTAAGATATGCATACAAGCAGAATAATAAGAGAAGAACCACACCTGCAGGACGATTAATTGCACCTGTAATAAATCCAAATACGTTCATTCCTAGAAGCACAGCTAAAAAGAATATGCTTCTCCATTTAAGTGGAGCTGCTTCTACTTTCGCTGTTGGTTTAATAAGCTGAGTAAGCCCCGCAACTAATGCAGTATTACAAATAATTGAACCAAAAGCATTTCCTGCGGCAATAGCTGCTGAACCGTTAAATGCTGCTGTAGTTGACACAAGTATTTCTGGAAGTGTCGTTCCAAGACTGACTATTGTGGCGCCTACAACCATCTGTGGAATTTTTAACTTTTTAGCGATTGCAACTGCAGCATCAACCAATCTGTCTCCACCTGCACATATAAGTATTAAGCCTACAATAAATAACAAAACTGCTTTAACCATTTTTCACCTCTTATTTGTCATTTTTCTCTTCAATTAGTCTCACATTTAATCTTTGTTTTTCAAAGAATGCATTCGATCTGTCACGTACATTTTTCTCTATATTTCTATAGAAAAACTGATAGTCATATACATGATATGATCCAGCACCTACCGTAGAGTCGGCATACTCATCTGAGTTAATGTCAAGCACAACAAGACTTCCTCTATCTGGATCAATATACGCGCCTGTTAATTCTGGTATTTCCTTAACCACATCACCATCATAATTTGTAAAGCAGGCACCTAGATTTTTAGAATTAAAGGCAATTGTATCATCTGTTTTCCAATTAAGCGGATTGATACTGTATGTCTTAACTCCCTCAGGAATTACAAGCGTATTTTTTACACCCTTTTCTTCTGCTTCAAATAAAATAATACTACCTGTATCATCCCATTTTTCTGCAGGATGAAGCCATGGGTAATCATTTACTTCTTCTTCAGTAAGTCTCCAACCTATACAATAAGCGGCTATAAGATTATCTGAATATCTCTTATCGCCATAAAACTCTTTCATAAGTCTTATAACCATATCTGATCCCTGTGAAAATCCAGCAAGGATAACAGGTTTGCCATGATTCATTGTACTCATATATGTTTTAAAAGCATCTCTTATATCATCATAGGCAAGCTCAAAATATTTTTCCTGTTCAGGTGCTGGAAGTGAATATACTGCAAGCGTTGCCTGTCTATAGTATGGTGCATAAAAATTGGCAACATCATCATACATTCCCTTCTCCATGTTAATGGCGCCTACGAATTTTCTTCTTAAATCCCTGTTATTATAGTTCATATTTTTTTCGCCGTTATTACCAGAAGCAATTGTAGGACATACAAAGAAAACGTCAACAGGCTTATTTTCATCGACTTCACGATATGCCCATGAGGATACATCTCTGTAATTTAATCCACTAATTTTATCGAATCTTTTTATTACTGCCATTGATAGAACAAATAGAATCAATAACGTGGAAATTGATATTATCTTATTACTTAACAGGCTACTTAACCATTTCTTTAATGGGCCATTTTTCATATTAAAACAGACTCCTTAATACTTTTTTATTTTCTTAAAGACCACTCACTGCAGTCAATCACCTTATCACACAAGCCTTCATAAAATTCTGGCTCATGGCATATTAAAATAATTGTTCCCTTATATTCAAGCAATGCTCTTTTTAACTCATCTTTTGCATCTACATCAAGATGGTTTGTTGGCTCATCGAGGAAAAGAATATTACTTTCTCGATTCATTAGTTTACATAATCTTAGTTTGCTCTGTTCTCCACCTGATAGTACGCGAACCTGGCTTTCAATATTTTTTGTTGTAAGTCCGCATTTTGCAAGTGCAGCTCTGCATTCATACTGTGTATATGAGGGAAATTCATTCCATATTTCATCAATACAACTATTGTTTGAAGGCTTAACCTCCTGTTCGAAGTATCCAATATACTGGATATCTCCTTTCTCAACATTACCGGATAATGGCTTTACTTCACCTAAAATACTCTTAAATAATGTAGTTTTTCCGATTCCGTTAGCACCATATAAAACAACCCTGTCGCCTCTTTCAACATACATATTTATGGGCTTTGAAAGTGGATCATCATAGCCTATAACAAGGTCATTAGTCTTAAATATCAACTTACCTGATGTTTTAGCTGTTTTAAATGAGAACTGAGGCTTTGGCTTTTCTTTTGCAAGCTCAATAACATCCATTTTATCAAGCTTCTTCTGTCTTGACATAGCCATATTTCTAGTTGCTACTCGCGCTTTATTTCTGGCAACAAAGTCCTTTAGCTCAGCTATTTCCTGCTGTTGTTTATTATATGCCGCCTCTAGCTGAGATTTCTTCATCTCATATACTTCCATATATTCATCATAATTTCCGACATACCTTTCAAGCTTAAGGTTGTCCATATGATAAATAATATTAATTACAGAATTAAGAAATGGTATATCATGAGAAATAAGTATAAATGCGTTCTCATACTCCTGAAGATATCTTTTTAACCATTCGATATGATTAACATCAAGATAGTTTGTAGGCTCATCAAGAAGAAGAATATCTGGCTTCTCTAGTAAAAGTTTTGCAAGTAATACCTTTGTTCTCTGTCCACCTGACAATTCTGATACATCTCTATCAAGGCCAAGATCATTTAATTCAAATGCTCTTGCGATCTCATCTACCTTAGCGTCAATCATATAAAAATCATGGGCATCTAGCATATCCTGAATTATGCCCATTTCTTCCATAAGGTTTGTCATTTCCTCTTCTGTTATTTCTGGATCAGACAATTTGTCACAGATTTCATTCATTCTTGCTTCCTGCTCAAGAAGAAATTCAAATGCTGATTTCAATACATCTTCAATTGTCATTCCTTTTTCAAGAACAGTATGCTGATCGAGATAACCTACTCGTACGTTCTTCGCCCACTCTATTTTTCCAGCATCTGGCATAAGCTTATTTGTAATAATGGACATAAATGTAGATTTTCCTTCGCCATTTGCGCCCACAAGACCAATATGCTCCCCTTTTAATAGTCTAAAGGATACATCTTCAAATATTGCTCTATCTCCAAATCCGTGGGTTAAATTTTCAACGTTTAAAATACTCATTAATTATATTTACTCTATGCAAGAGTTTCCTCCATCTTTTTAACTGTTGCATATATTCTTTCATTTACAGGAACAGGTATTCCATGTTTTTTTGCAATTTCAATCACTGTACCAGCAAACATATCAACTTCTGTCTTTCTTCCAGACATTGAATCCTGTCTCATTGAAGGTACTCCATTTGGATCAAGTGTCTTAAGAATGTTTATGTATATTTCCTTGTCTTTTTCAGTTAACATAACATTCTCTGCGTTAGCAATCTTAATTACTTCATCCATAGCTCCAACAAATGTATCATAAACCTCTGTTCCAGGTGTAATTGCTCCAGAATATGTTGTTTCATACATCATACATGTCTGGTTTATACCGACATTAAGCATAAATTTACTCCACATTCTGAATATGATATCTTCATCAATAGTATATGGCATATTTACTGTATCAAATAACTCTTTTACTTTCATAAGTGATGTTTCATCATCACCATTTTTAACACCAAGTCGAAGCTCACCCATTTTAGTATAATTAAGAGCATCACCAAATCTCATGGCATCCATGCCCTGAGCTACAGAATATACTATATTTTTCTTGCCATATCTTTTACCAATAATCTCTTCACTTGTTATTCCATTCATTACAGAAATTATGATTGTATGGTCATCTATAACATTTTTCATTGTATCAAGAGCTGACTCAAGTGCATTATACTTTACGGCAACAATAACAAGATCTGCTGGCTTTGCTTCATCTGATAATTCAATATTAAAGTGCTTTTCTTCTCCACAGATTGTAAATTTCTTCTCTTTATATTTTTCAAATCTGTCTTTATCAACGATAAAACTTACTGCATCACTTGAAAGGCCCTCTTGAATCTGATTTCCATATAAAAGGCCAAGTGCACCCATTCCAATAATCGCAGTTTTCTTAATTGCGATACTTTTACTCATATTTTCTTCCTCCCATTTTACCTTTAACAATTATCTCTGAATCCATAATACTTTTCAATGATTTTGAATAAAAAAATGGAATTAAAATGGAATAGTATATATAATAGAAGAAACTCATTTAAGGAGAATAAAAAATGGCTTTTAAATGTGAAAATGAACTTGAAAACTTTTCTTTTAAAGATTGTCAGATAAATGAAATAAGCTTTAGTGAAAAGGACATTATTATTGAAGTAGAAGCGCTTATTGTTTTAGCAGAAAACTCACAAAATACAAACTATACAAACAGCTATGCTGATATCACAAAGATTGTTTTAAAAGATGCAAAAATATTATCTGGATTTAAAGAAGGGTTTAAGTACTATGATGCAGATGACAAATTATTATCAGAAGAACCTGATACTGATTTAAATGATTCAGAAATAAAGGAGCTTATCAAAAAATCTTCTGGTGCTTACCTTTTTGGGATAAAAAAACACCCTGTAGATGCGGATTTCGAATATGCCTTCGGACTTGAATTTGCCGATGACTCAGACTACGGCAGCAATGTATCGGATACATATCAATTGAATATATCTTTTTCAAAAGCCACAATTAGTTGGGATAAATATTTAAACAGAGTTCAGGAGTTCTAAGAGAGTGTGAAAAAAAGGCGGCTTGGAATCTCTTCCAAACCG
>JAUNNN010000023.1 GCA_030531435.1 Lachnospiraceae bacterium | reverse complement strand
TCTTCAAGGATACAAGAACACTTGCATCACAGGTTGTTAAGATGACAGGTCAGATTCTTACAAACTCAACAGTTGACGTTAACGATACAGCTTCATACGACAACGGAACAGGAATCATTCCTTCATTCCTTTGCGAGCCTGTATTCGCTGATGCTAACAACTACAAGGAAATTCTTATTGACTCTGGTTACTACGCAGAGGCTGACTTACAGTAATAGTAAGTTAACAATGAGTTAGTTTAATAGACAGGCGGGCGGATAACCCGCCTGTTTATTGATAAAAGACCTTCATCTGTGGTAAGACGGAGACAAGGTATTCATAAATCAAGGGTTTTAGGAGGGACACAATTTGGCTAACGTAATACTTGAAATGAAAAACATTACCAAAACCTTCCCAGGTGTTAAGGCACTCGACAACGTTAACTTAGTTGTTGAAGAGGGCGAAATTCATGCTCTCGTTGGAGAAAACGGAGCCGGAAAGTCAACACTTATGAATGTACTTAGTGGTATTTACCCATATGGTACATACGAAGGTGATATTATTTATAAAGGTGAAACCTGCCACTTCAATAAAATTAAAGATTCTGAAGAAAAAGGTATTGTAATTATTCACCAGGAGCTTGCACTTATTCCATACATGTCAATTGGTGAGAATATGTTCCTTGGAAATGAAAGAGGAAATGCAGCAGCTCTTGACTGGAACGAAACATATGGTCTGGCTGATAAATATCTTAAGATGGTTGGACTTAATGAATCATCAAGAACTCTTGTAAAGGAACTTGGTACTGGTAAGCAGCAGCTTGTAGAAATTGCAAAGGCACTTGCTAAAAATGCAAAGCTTCTTATTCTTGATGAGCCTACATCATCTCTTAATGAGACTGATTCAAGGGCACTTCTTGATCTTCTTCTTAAGTTTAAGAAGGAGAACGGATTAACTTCGATTATTATATCTCATAAACTTAATGAGGTTTCATATGTATCTGATAAGATTACAGTTGTAAGAGATGGATCAACTATTGAGACTCTTGATAAGAAGACAACTGAGATTACAGAGGATAGAATTATTAAGGGCATGGTTGGTAGAGAAATCACAGACCGTTTCCCTAAGAGACATGGTGTTGAGATTGGTGATGTCAATCTTGAAGTTAAGAACTGGACAGTATACAATCCACACTACCCAGAGAAAAAGGTTGTTGATAATGTATCAATGACAGTTCGTAAGGGTGAAGTTGTTGGTATCTACGGACTTATGGGAGCAGGACGTACAGAGCTCGCTATGAGTATTTTTGGTAAGTCATATGGTACTAATATTACAGGAACATTAAAAATTGGTGGCGAAGAAGTAAACTTCAAAACAATTAAAGAAGCTATTAATAAAAAGATTGCTTACGTTACTGAAGATAGAAAGGGTAATGGTCTTATTCTTAATAACCCAATTAGAGTAAACACTACTCTTGCTAATATGTCAGCTGTCAGCTCAAAGAGCGTAATTGATAAGGATAAAGAATATCAGGTAGCAGTTGAATATAAAGATAAGCTTCGTACAAAGACACCTTCAGTAGAACAGAACGTTGGTAACCTTTCAGGTGGTAACCAGCAGAAGGTTCTTCTTGCAAAGTGGATGTTTGCAGAGCCAGATGTACTTATCCTTGATGAGCCTACAAGAGGTATCGACGTAGGTGCTAAGTACGAGATTTACTGTATTATCAATGATCTTGTAAAAGAAGGTAAGTCAGTTATCATGATTTCTTCTGAATTACCAGAGACAATCGGAATGAGTGATAGAATTTATATCATGAATGAAGGTAGATTCGCTGGAGAACTTAAACAGGAAGAAGCAAGTCAGGAATCAATTATGGAATGCATTATGAGAGACGAAAGGGGTGAATAGTAATGGGAAACGTAAAAATTACAGACGTACTTAAGAAATATACCATGACTATCGCTCTGGTAGTTGTAATAATTTTCTTTTCAGTAACTACAAAAGGTACAATTTTGTATCCACAGAATATCAATAACCTTATTTCACAGAATGCATACGTTTTCGTTCTTGCAGTAGGTATGCTCCTCTGTATCTTAACAGGTGGTAATATCGATCTTGCAGTTGGATCAGTTGTATGTTTCGTAGGTGCCATTGGTGGTTCAATGATGGCAAAGGATGTTAATATCTGGATTTCAGTTATTGCAATGCTTATTGTTGGATTATTAATCGGTATATGGCATGGATTCTGGATTGCATATGTTAATGTACCACCATTTATAGCAACACTTGCTGGTATGTATGCTTTCAGAGGTTTATCAAACGTAGTTCTTAATGGACTTACAGTAACAATCGACGATAAGACATTCCTTAATGTATTTGGCGGTGGTGATGCATGTTATATCCCTGATTTTATCGGTGGAACACTTAATATGACATGTATGGTTGCTGGTATTATTGCAATCGCAATCTTCCTTTTCATCACAATTAAAGGAAGAATTGATACAAAGAAGCAGGGATACGAAAATAAGCCACTTGCTGGCGATATAGCTAAGATGGTAGTTATCAGTGCTGTTGTACTTTGGGTAACATATAAGCTTTCACAGTACAAGGGTATTCCTACAGCACTTATCTGGATTCTTGTTATTGTTCTTATCTATGGTTATGTAACACAGAAGACAAGAATTGGTCGTTATCTCTACGCAGTAGGTGGTAACAAGAAAGCAGCTCAGCTTTCAGGTGTAAATGTTAAGAATGTATATTTCTTTGCATATGTAAACATGGGATTACTTGCAGCTTTCGCTGGTATCCTTACAGTAGCAAGAGCTTGTATGGCTCAGCCTACATTCGGTCAGGGATATGAAATGGACGCTATCGGTTCATGTTTCATCGGTGGAGCATCAGCTTACGGTGGAATTGGAACAGTTCCTGGCGTTATCATCGGTGCCGTACTTATGGGTGTTATCAACCAGGGTATGTCAATCATGGGTATTGGTGCAGATATGCAGAAGGTTGTTAAGGGCGTGGTTCTTCTCCTCGCTGTAATCTTCGATGTAGTTTCAAAAAATGAGAAGAAGTAACATTAGGAAAGGATAAAGATCATGGAAAAAACATTAGCATTATTAAAAGAACATACTATGAAAATCGTCTTAGTCCTTGTTGTTATCTTCTTTACTATTACAACAAAGGGTAAGATGTTTGAACCCTCAAGCTTTAACGCTTTGATTAACCAGAATGCATACGTATTCGTACTTGCAACAGGTATGATGATGTGTATGCTTATCAAAGGTAATATCGACCTTTCTGTCGGTGCTGTTATTTGTTTCCTTGATGCATATGCAGCAATTCTTATGACAGAAAAGGGAGTATCTATTCCAGTAGCAATGCTTATTACATTAGTAATTGGTCTTGTAATCGGTGCTGTAATGGGATGGCTTATTGCTTACATTAATATCCCACCATGGATTGCAACACTTGGCGGATTCCTTGCATTCAGAGGACTTGGAACAGCTATTCTTATTCCAACAGGACCTCTTAGTGTAAGTAAAGAGTACTGTAACATCTTCAATGCATACATTCCAAACATTGGAAGTGGTTCATTTAACATTACAAGTTTACTTATTGGTATTGTTTGCTGTATCATTCTTGCTTATGTAATGATTAGTTCAAGAGCAAATAAGATTAAGAAGGGCTATGAAGCTGAATCAATGGTGTCATTAATTGTTAAGTTAGTTCTTCTTTGTGCAGTAATCATTCTTTTCACAGTTAAGCTTGGTCAGTATAAGATTGGTAAGCTTCCTGGACAGGGTATTCCAGTAGTACTTATTTGGGTAGCAGTTATCCTTCTTATCTATAACTTTATTGCGTCAAAAACTACTCTTGGTAGATACTTCTATGCAATGGGTGGTAACATGGAAGCAACAAGACTTTCAGGTATCAATACAAAGTTCATTCTCTTCCTTGCTTACCTTAACATGCAGTTCCTTACAGTTATCGCAGGTTGGATGACACTTGCAAGATTGTCAGGTGCTAATGGTACAATGGGTACAAACTTTGAGATGGATGCAATTTCTGCTTGTATCGTAGGTGGTGTATCTGCATACGGTGGAGCTGGTAATGTATTCGGTATGGTTGTAGGTGCTACACTTATCGGTGTTATTAACCTTGGTATGTCACTTATGGGTATCGATGCTAACTGGCAGAAGGTTGTTAAAGGTGTCGTTCTTCTCGCAGCAGTTGTATTCGAAATCGTAAACAACAAAAATAAATCAGAAAAGTAATTTTCAAAAATATTTTAGAGCGTCAGGATATTATCCTGGCGCTCTTTTATTTTCCACGATTTTATATCTATATAAAAGTATATTGACAAACCAGTGCAACATGAGTATATTAAGTGTATTAAGTGTGTTAGTACACTGTAAGGCTGGAATAAATGAAAGGAGTGCTTTAGATGATATCAATTGATTATCAGGATAAGAGACCTTTGTACGAACAGGTAGTGGAGAAAATGCAGCACCTTATAGTAAAAGGTATTCTTAATAAAGATGATAAGCTGCCGTCTGTGAGAGCTCTTGCAATAGAATTATCCATTAATCCCAATACAATACAAAGAGCATATGCAGAGCTAGAACAGAGTGGCTTTATTTATACAGTCAAGGGCAGAGGAAACTTTGTATCCGGAAAAGATGGCTGGATTGCAGATGAGAAGAAAAGCATTCTGGATAACATTAGGATAAGCGTTAGTAAAGCTCATGCCCTTGGCGTAAAAAAAGATGAAATAAGTGAAATTATTTCTTCGATATATGAGGAGGGGAAAAGATGATAGAAGTTAAAAATATATCAAAAAGCTATGATGATATAAAAGCATTGGAAAATGTTAGTGCTACTATCACAGAAGGTCAGGTTTTTGGATTAATTGGTACAAATGGTGCGGGAAAATCTACTTTCCTTAGAATCGTAGCAGGTGTATTAAAACAAAACGAAGGTGAAATCACAGTTGATGGTGAGAAAATATTCGAAAACGAATCCATGAAAGAAAAGATATTTTATATATCTGATGAGCAGTTTTTCTTAGCAAACTCAACACCAGCAGAGATGTGTGATTTCTATGCGGATTTTTATCCATTATTTAATAAAGAAAAATGCGCTGAATTATTAGAAAAATTTGGCTTAGATACAAAAAGAAAAATTAATACATTTTCAAAGGGTATGAAAAAACAGCTCTCAGTAATACTAGGAATCTGTTCAAATACAAAATACCTTTTATGCGATGAGACATTCGATGGTTTAGATCCAGTAATGCGCCAGGCTGTGAAAAGCTTATTTGCTGCGGAAATAGAAGACAGAGGTCTCACTCCAATAGTTGCATCTCATAACTTAAGAGAGCTTGAAGATATATGTGATCACGTAGGTCTTCTTCATAAAGGCGGAATTTTGTTCTCAAGAGACCTTGATGAATTAAAGTGCAATGTTCATAAAATTCAGTGTGTATTCAAAGACGAGACAAGTGCTAAAGAATTCATTGATGAAATAAAACCAGTGCAGATTGAAACTAGAGGTTCTTTATATACTATGACGATAAAGGGAAACAGAGATGATATAGAAGCAGCTATTGCTGCAAAAGAGCCTGTATTTTCAGAGATATTACCATTATCACTGGAAGAAATATTTATTAGCGAAACGGAGGTAGAAGGATATGACATCAAGAATCTCATTTTCTAAGATGATTAGAAACGATATAAAGAGACGAGTATGGCTTTTTGCTATTCTTTTACTCGTTTTCATAATAACGGGGCCAATTTCATTATTGATTATGGCAGAAAATTTAAAGACATATACATATGGGCAGGAATTCTATAATTCAATGGCAGCATTTTTTAATTTGAATTATTTACGTGACTTACCAATACTATTCTTTTCAGGTGTGATAGTCGGGCTAAGCGGCTTTTCATATGTCTTTTCTAAGAGAAAAGTTGATTTGTATCATTCTCTCCCAATAAAAAGAGAGAAATTGTTTATAGCACAGTATGCTTCAGGGTTAATAATGTATGTCGTGGCATTATTAGTAAAGTTTATATCATGTATTATTATTTCTGTAGCAGGTGGGTATCTCACCAAAACAGCAGTTACAAATATAATGAGTTCATATACTGGTGAATTAATACATTTCTTATTTATATACAATGTAATGATTTTAGCGGTAATGCTTACAGGCTCATTACTTGCATCAGTGCTTGGATTCATTGCTGCAAATGCAGTATATCCTGTTTACTCATTCTGTATAAGCTATCTTATGGGATACTGCTATGTTACAAAGGCAGATGCTACAGCCCTTGTTGAGAAGGTTCCTTACTTTTCACCTTTTGCATCAGTTGCAACTTATATGATGACACAAAATGATAGTGGAGCAAAAGCCAGTGCACTTGTAATCCATAATATTTTCGTATTCATTATTGCAGTACTTTGCATAATAGGAGCTTATTACTTATATAAAATTAGACGTTCTGAGTCTGCATTAAGAACAATAGCTTTCGATATTTCTAAACCAATAATAAGAATACCAATCGTTATTCTTGGCGGTATAGTTGGTGGAACAGCTGTGCTTGTAAGTGCAAATAAGTTCATGACATCATGGGTTTGGATAGGAATTATTGTTGGTGTTGTAACAACGCACGCACTTTGTGAAGCATCATTCAATAATGATTATAAGAGTGCGTTTAAAAACTGGAAGCAGTTAATGATATGCCTTGTAGCTACAGTTGGAATATTCGGAATTATATTTGTTGATCTATTTGGATACGATAAATACATTCCAAATAGAAATAAGATAGAGGCTGCAACAGTTGTTCTTCCACTAGATTATGATATTTCATACAATGAGATAAAAGAAGTAAACGGTAGTGGACAGGTAGTTACTTACTATTCAGACAGAGATGAATATATGTATAAACGTGCATTCACTAATCCAGAAATAATAGATGTAGTGTATGCGTTCAGTAAACTTGGTGTTCAGTATGTTGATGACATGAAGGAAAATCGTAAAAATAATAATGCTGGCCACAACGAAGTTTATGAACATTCACCTGATGAGTTAAGAACATTATCACCTTCTGATTTATATATTTTAGATGAAGAGGCTAAGGGATCAGATACTCTTGAATATAAGGTATACTTTAAACTTGCCAGCGGTAAAGAGGTAAAGAGAGTATACTACGTTGATAAAAATGAAGCGAAGAAATTATTCAAAGCCATATATGATAAGAAAGAATTCAAGAGAGCTCACTACGACATATATGATGCATATGAAAAGGACATCTTTACAAATGTAGAGGTATATGATGCTTTCTCAGAAAGACAGGTTCAGCTTTCTGGAGATGAAGGAAAGGAACTTTTATCAATCTATCTAGACGAGCTTGAAAATGCAAAGTTCGAAGATATTTGTGAGATTCCAATTGCTTCAATTAGTCCAAAGTACTTGTCAATATGGAATTACCAGGAAGGACTTGGTGGGTATTACATTTATCCTTCGTTCAAGAAGACGCTTTCATATATGAAAAACCTTGGTACAAATATGGATAATATGGTTTCTATACCAGATGCTCTAAAAGTTGATAGTATTCAGGTTAGCGCATATGACTATGTTCATTATAAAGAAACAGATGAATCAATGTATGTATATGGATTAATGTATCTTGAGGATAATCCAGAAGATAAAGAAATGATTGATCTCATTTGTAAAAATACTAAATTGTATGGATTAACATGGTCTAACGATATTCTGTATGATAAAGAAAACAGAGTGGAAATCAGTATATACTATCGTATGAATAATGGTATCCAGCAAAGCGCAACCGCCTACTTTGATGCAGGTGCGGTGCCAAATGAATTAAAGAATGATATAATAGAGTGGGCAGCAGCAAATCCATCATATTAAATCATTCGAGGTGAAAAATGTCAGAGCGTTTTTCAAGAACAGAGAAACTAATTAGTAAAAAAAATATAGATAAGCTTGCATCTTCAAAAGTTGCTATTTTTGGCATTGGAGGTGTAGGCGGATATGTGGCAGAGGCGCTGGCTCGTTCGGGAGTCGGGGCCTTTGTCCTTATAGATAAAGACACAGTATCAGAGTCAAATATCAATAGACAAATAATAGCGACTTATAGTAATATTGGTAAGAATAAGGTTGATGTTATGAAAGAGAGAATACTTAGCATTAATCCTGATGCAGAAGTTGAGGTCAGAAATTGCTTCTATTTGCCCGAAAATTCAGATGAATTTGACTTCTCAGAATATTCATATGTTGCTGATGCTGTTGATACAGTTACAGCGAAAATCGAAATTATTATGCGAGCTAAAGCGGCAGATGTTCCAGTGATTAGCTCAATGGGAGCAGGAAATAAGCTTGACCCCACAAAGTTTCAGGTCGCTGATATATATAAAACGTCGGTGTGCCCTCTTGCAAAAGTGATGCGTCATGAAATGAAGAAGAGAGGCGTAAAGCATTTAAAAGTTGTGTATTCTACGGAATTGCCAATAAAGCCTGAAGTTAGTGAATACGATGAAGTTACAAGGAAAAGTACTCCTGGAAGTATAGCCTTTGTACCATCAGTTGCAGGTCTTATAATTGCATCTGAAATAGTAAAAGATTTGATTAAATAATATATACAGTATAACGAAAGTACACGTATAGTGTACTTTCTCTATGTAGTAAGGTGAAATAAATGGACGAAATACAAAACAATCCACTTGGCACAGCCCCTGTTGGAAAAATGATGATGAAATTTGCCATTCCAAGTATTATTGCAATGCTTGTTGGTTCAATATATAACATCGTAGACCAGTTATTTATAGGAAACTGCGTTGGCGCACTCGGAAATGCAGCAACAAATGTTGCATTCCCAATTAATATTATGTGTATTGCTGTAGCGCTATTATTTGGAATCGGTGGTGCAAGTGCATTTAACCTAAGAATGGGAAAGAGAGATGTAGATGACGCGCCATATATTATCGGTAATGCAGTAACTGCAGTTATGCTATTTGGTGTTTTTATTTCGGTAATAACACTTTTATTTACAAAGAATATTTTGGGATTTTGTGGTGCACCTGAAGAAGTTATGCCATATGCACTTCCATATGTAACAATTACTGCAATTGGATTTCCATTTCTTATTGTAACAGTAGCTGGTGGGCATCTTATTCGTGCAGATGGTAAGCCACATATCACAATGACAAGTAGTATTTTAGGCGCAGTAATTAACGTTGTACTTGATGCGTTATTTGTTCCAGTACTTGGATATGGAATGCAGGGCGCTGCCTGGGCAACAGTTATTGGACAGGTAATAAGTGGTATATACTCACTTTACCATCTTACTCACCTTCAGACAGTTCCTATTTCAAGTGAGCATTTTGTTCTTAAATTATGCCATGTTAAGGAATCAGCGAGTCTTGGAATAGCTAGCTGCTTTAACCAGCTTTCAATGCTTGTAGTACAGGTTGTATTAAATAATAGTTTAACGTACTACGGAGGACAATCTCATTACGGAAGCGCAATACCTCTTGCAGTTGCAGGTGTTGTAATAAAAACTTCTCAGGTAATGTTTAGTATCATAATCGGAATCGCTCAAGGTTCTCAGCCTCTTGAAAGCTTTAACTATGGTGCAAAGAACTATGCAAGAGTTAAGAAATCGTTGCGCCTTGCGCTTCTATTAGGTGCTATTGTTTCAGTGTTCAGTTTTACAATGTTTCAGTTTTTCCCAAGACAGATTCTTAGAATGTTTGGAGATGGAACGCCGGAATATTATGAATTTGGGGTAAGATATTTTAGAATATTCCTATTCTTTATATGTATAAACTTTATTCAGCCAATTGTGGCAACATTCTTTACAAGTATAGGAAAGCCAATAAAAGGTATTTTTTTAAGTCTTTCAAGACAGATTATTTTATTCCTTCCACTGCTTATTATCTTTCCTAGAATTATGGGAATTGACGGAATCCTTTGGACAGGATTTACAGCTGATGGAACGGCAGCAGTTATTGCTACATTGATGGGTATATACGAGGCAAAGAAATTATAATGTGGATGTTTCTTGTATTAGTCTACGGATTACTAAAAGGTGCAAGAGAAGCCGTAAAGAAAAAGTGTCTTCAGAAGAATTCTGTTCCGGAGGTACTTTTCTTTTATACGCTTATTGGTTTCCTTTTCTTGATACCTGAGACAAAAGGTGCTTTGGATTTTGATTTATCATTATTTCCAATGATAATTGTAAAATCAACAGTAATATTTATTGCGTGGATATTAAGTTTTAAAGTTATAAAGAAAATGCCAATAGGATTATATGGAATTCTTGATATGTCAAGAGTTCTGTTTGCGTATATGCTTGGCATTGCAATTTTGAAAGAAAAGCTTACTATTTATCAGATTATAGGTATGCCACTAGTTCTTATTGGCTTATTTCTGCTAAGGGTAATTAAGGGCGATAAAGACAGTAATGAAAAGGTAGAGGCAAAATATGTAATTCTCGCTGTAGTATCATGTATGCTTAATGCGGTGTCAGGATTAATAGACAAGATAATTATGAGACGTGATATCACAAGCGGACAGTTACAGTTTTGGTATATGCTGGTTCTTGTAATTTTGTATGGCATATATTTGATTTGGGATAGAAAAGAAATAAATTTCAAAAACCTTAAGACAAATTACTGGATTGTACTTTTGGCACTTATGTTTATTGTTGCAGACAGATGCTTGTTTATTGCGAATTCCTATCCTGAAAGTAGAATTACAGTTATGACACTAATTAAGCAATCAGCATGCTTTGTTACAATTATTCTTGGAAGGATTGTCTATAAAGAGAGAGACTTACGAAAGAAATTTATTTGTGCATCGGTTATACTTGCAGGAATTGTCATCGCAGTTCTTGGATAGTGTAAAACTATGCGTTCTAATAAAATTGTGATATTATTACGATATGAGTTACTTACAGAAGGCATTTGCCAGACAGACAACTATATTTAAAAACGGACAGTACAGCATAGGAGATAAGTGCTATGTAGGTGAAACTGCTGATGAAATGGCATTGGCAGACGCTGAAGCGAGTCTCAATGTTGATGATGAGGCAACTGCTGACAATGGGGATTCTCTTCCAGAAACTGAAATGACAAGTGTTTCTGAGAATAGTGATGCAACTATCTTTGGAAATTTCAGTGGAGCATTTTTTACTGGAATGCAGAATGATATAGACAGTATACTGAAACAATATGGGGACGATTCTAATCCAGAAGATTAAGGATTTTATTAAAAAAGTAAAGACAAAGCTTGACCAGATAAATGATGATATGAAACTGTCATTAAAGGATCTGGGAGATGATCTTACAAATAGACGAATGACTTCAAGAGTGAAGGCGTTCATTGGTTCTTGTTGTATTTTTATTGTATTTGTGTTTTCTATGTGCCTTTTAGTTACAAAGGGAAAACATAGCGATATACAAAATACTGCAGTTAATGAAAATACGGTAGAAGAATCTTATAACACATCTGATTTTATTCCACCAACAGACGAAAATTATGATAAAGATGCTGTAAAAATAGATACTGAAAAGCTTAAAGATACTATTGCAGCGGAAAGTGAAGATGCAGGAGAAGAGTATATTAATGAAACTCTTTTTATTGGCGATTCGAATACTGTTCGTATGATGAATTATGGCTATACTTCACTAGAAAATACACTAGCTGTAACTGGTATGGGAATTCAGTCTGTACCGACTCTTAAGTGTATTGAATTTGAGGGCTATTCGTCACCAGTTACGATGATAGAGGCCGTAAAAATAATGCAGCCAAGACGTATCATTATTACATTTGGTACAAATAATGCAGGTGGAATGGATGTAGATACATTCATTAAGAAGTATAAGGAAGTTCTTGGTCAAATTCACGAAGCGTACAGCTATGCAGACATTCTTATAAATGCGGTGCCACCATTTCACAAGGTCAATCACTATCCATCATTATCTATGACAATGGTAGATAAATATAATGTGGCATTAGCTGAAATGGCAGAAGAGCTCGGATATAAATTCCTTGATTCTGCAAGTGTATTAAAAGATCCAGAAACAGGTTTTGCAAAAGATGACTGTACTGTGAATGATGGAATTCATATTACAAAGGTCGGATTTGAAGGAATGTTTACTTATTTCCGTACCCATAGTTATATAACAGAGGATACTAGACCTAAACCATTAAAGGCCGTACCAAAACAAAAAGGAACAGTTTATGTAATAAGTGGTGATGGAAAAATAAGTCATGATCCAAAGGCATTTGGAGATATGTCTGATAAAGACACAAATGTTACGCTACCTTCTGTTCTTCCAGATGTAAATAGTTCATCATCTACACAGGTTACAACACCTGAGCCAGAGCCAGTAGTGCAACATTCCCACACATGGGATTCAGGTTCTGTAGAAAAGCAGCCAACTGAGGATGAAAAAGGTAAAAGAGTATATAGATGTACAGGATGTGGCGAAACAAGGACTGAGGATATTCCAAAGAAGGAAAAGAAGCATGAAGAACCAGCACCAGTCGTACAGCAGAAGCCAGTAGAACCTGTTACACCACCAGCACAGCCTGAAGCACCTAAGCCTGAAGTGCCAGAGCCAGATTCAGAACCAGAAAGTGGAGATTCAGATAATCAGGGCAATGGTAATGTTGATCAACCTCAGGAATCAACTCCTGAGCCAACACCAGAAAAAGAGCCAGAACCTGAGCCTGAACCTGAACCAGAATCTACGCCAGAACCAGAATCAGAGTCTGCATCTGAGGAGTAACTCTCATATACTTCTAGTGGTTCAGATGAAGGCATTCCACAAGATAATGTTGAAGAATAAAACGTAAGTTTACATAAAACACAAAGAAAGATGATTTTTGCATAAAAAATCATCTTTTTAGTTACATTATGTAAATTAAATGGTATAATATATGATAACTTTGGGGACAGAGAAAATTTTATTCAAAGGATTGAAAGGACGGTATTTCTCATGGCAAAGATTAAAACTTCAAAGAAGAATGGTATTAAACTAAATTTCTTCTTAACAATTGTATTAACAATTCTTATTTCTGTAGTTGTATCAGTAGTATCTATCATGTTACTTACTCTTCCAGCTTCAGAAGAAATCATTAAGAACAGAGTGTTGAATTACATTCAGGCAGAAGCAATTCGAGCAAAGTATGAACTTGAAAAAACTGGTTCAGCAGAAATTCTTCCATATGAACAGGTTAATAAAATGTTTGGTGAAGAAAAGCTTGATGGTATGCCTGGCTCATACGTATACATTGTAAAAAGAGATGGACGTATGCTTTACCATCCATCACAGGATAAAATCGGAAATCCTGTTGAGAACGAATGTGTAAAAGCCCTTGTTGCAGAACTTGAAACAGGTAAGATACCTGATGACGGCGCAATGGCTTATGAATATAAAGGTGCAATTAAATACGCTGGTTATGGTATTACAAGAGCAAGAGAAATTGTTGTAGTAACAGCAGATGAAAAAGAAGCATTATCAGAGTGTAGTAAACTTACATTACGTGGTGTTCTTTGTGGCGTTATAGTGGCTGCTATACTTCTCGCAGTAGGATTATTTGTAGCAAAAATAATTGCAGAGCCACTTAAACAGATTGCTGAATTTACAAAGAAACTTTCAGAGGGTTATCTCAATAACGAAATGAGTGCAAAGAGCCCTATCGTAGAGACAAAAGAAATTGCAGATGCAGCTGTAGTGCTTCAGGACAATTTAAGAACAATTGTTAATGAAATCAGAAGTGCGTCTTCAAATCTTACAGATAGCGTAAATGATACAAATGGTCTTTGTAATACATCAGCTGATGGAGCAATGCAGATTACATCAGCAGTTGATGAACTTGCAACAGCAGCACAGTCAATGGCTGAAGCAGTTCAGGATCTTAATTCAAATATCATTGAAATTGGTGGAAACATTGAGACAATCAGTGGTGCAGTTGATGCTCTTAATGCTTCATCAGCAAGCATGAACAATATTTCTGATGAGGCTGCAGAAGATATCAAAGATGTATATGCATCATCTGAAAGATCTGTTGAAGCAGTTGAAGCGATTGCACAGCATATGGATACACTTACAACAGCTATTAACGATGTATCAAATGCAACAAAACTTATCAACGATATTTCATCACAGACAAACCTTCTTTCTCTTAACGCTTCTATTGAGGCAGCAAGAGCTGGTGAGGCTGGTAGAGGTTTCGCAGTAGTTGCTCAGGAAATTGGTTCACTTGCTACACAGTCATCTGACAGTGCAAGCCAGATTGATGCAATTGCAAATAACATCATTGAACTTTCTAAACAGTCAGCATCTCTTACAGAGAAGATTAAAGAAATCATTAACGAAGAACAGTCTAAGGTTAAGACAACTCAGGATTCATTCCTTAAGCTTAAGGATATGATTGATAATTCAATAATGCAGATTGATCAGATTTCAAATGAAACAACAAAGCTTGCAACTGCTAAGGAAGCAGCTATTTCAGCTGTATCTGACCTTTCAGCAATTTCAGAAGAAAATGCAGCTTCAAATGAAGAGGTTACAGCTTCTGTTACAGGTCTTAGCTCAAATATCAGTGATATTTCAGGCAGATCTGACGATATGTCAGAAATGGCTGTTTCACTTAATGAAGCAATTAAGGCATTTAAAGAATAATTATAAAAGCGAGAGAAAAAATGAGTATAAAATCACTTATTTGTCCTATTGAAGGCAATATGCATGATGTTGAGCGTGCTCTTAATGAAATAGTTGAGTTTTCAAAGTATGAAAACCTTGATAGTGCTAAATCAGAAAAGCTTCGTCTTATTGGTGAAGAGCTTTTAGGAATGGTAGACAGCATGCTTACTATTGAGAATGGACGCTTCTGGATTGAAAAAGACTGTGACTATGCAGTGAAATTTGCTGCTAAGACTGTTATAGGTGATAGAGCAAAAGCAGTATTTGATCAGACTTCTAAAAATACAGAATATAAAGGCTTAAAAGGTCTTGTAAATAAGACTGTAGATGTGTTTGAAAAACTGTTTGAGGCAGCAGGTAATTCTCCAGATGTTATGCAGATGGATGCTCCTATTTCTGGTGTAGAATTGATTGAACCAAGTGCTTTTGAGTGGTCACTTTCAAAATACGAGGAAGATTTGCAAAGAGACGCTAAAGTGGACAGATGGGATGAACTTGAAATCCCTGTATTAAAGAAAATGTCAAAAGATATTATTATTTCATATAGAAATAAGAGAATTGATATTAGCGTAGTTGCAGATATTTAATAGGTGATAAATGAGTGCCCAGTATTTTATTTCAGCAAAATTTTTTGAATCTATTACGGTTTTAGTTGTTGGAATACTTCTGTTAGTATTCATAAAGACCGTAGACAATAAATACCTTAAGCCTAAGTCAGAAAATTTAAGCTGGTACCATAGTACAAAGGCAATATTTTCGTTCATTAACTTTTTGATTTTTGTTATTGTCCTTTTAGTTATTCTTTCTATTAACGGTGTTAATGTAGGAAAGTATTTTGCCAGTCTTGGTATCGCTGGTGTTGTAGCCAGCTTTGCACTTCAGGACTTCTTGAAAGATATAGTTATGGGTATTTCCATAATGTTTGAAAATTATTTTGCACCTGGAGATGTAGTTGTTTATGAAGGCAGAGAGGGTAAGGTTGTTTCATTTAATATAAAGACTACAAAGCTCTTTATGATGGATGATGAATCAACAATGTCTGTGTGTAACCGTAATATTACTCAAATTGCACTTGCATCTGATTGGGTAGATATAGATGTTCCAGTTGGATATGACACAGATTTATATGTAGGCCGAAGTATAAGTAAAGAAGCAGCTAAGAAAATAGAACGTTTAAAATTTGTATACAGCTGTGACTTTCAAAATACGCAGGAACTTGGAGAAAGCTGGATTACATACAAGCTGAGAGTTCATTGCAGAGCTGATAAAAAGCCTCTTGTAAGGCGCACAAGCTATGCTGTTGTTCAGGATGTTTTCTATGAAAATAATGTTCAGTTCCCACTTGGTATAAAGGTTATATATAACGTTGATCCATCAACTGTAAATAATGGAACAGTAGTGCCAGATGGTGCTGACACAAAAGACTTCCTGCAGTACAAAAAGACTTATGAATTAGGAAAGGGAGCCGAAGTATCAAAGAAATGCATTATCGATTCATCGGATGATTCATTTATTTTAGCTATCAATGAGGCTGAGAGGTATGCGGGTTCAGAGAACCTTAGCAAAAAAACAAGGCTTCGCATGAGACTTGTTGCTGAAGAATTGTTCTCAATAATGAGATGTGTCAAAGAAATATATGGTGGCACATTCTATATTGAAAGAGTTGAGAATGACGACAGCTATATGATGTGTTATGATGCAGATGCGAAAGTTGATTATCGTACAAGGACCCAGATTCTAAAGAGTACAGAAAATGCCGAAAAAGATGTATATTCTGGATTAAGTGGTGTTATTACAAAAGCCATTGATTCAATGATGATTATGAGTAACTCGGCATCTGGTAAGCTCGAAAAGGGAATGGATAAGTTCATCAAAAAGAATAATGATACATATGACTGGTCTTTGAAAGAGTATGAAAGTCATAGTGGACAGGATATAGAAATCGGCAAATCTGTACTTAACAAACTTGCCGATGAAATGAAAATCTCAGTTAAGAGAAATAAAATCCTATTTAGAATTACAATTAAAGTAGAAAACTAATGATTAGGCAGTGTATATGATTTTACTTGAAATCATGTTCGCTGCCTCTTCTGATACAAGGAGTTTTAACAGCTCAAGAGCAAATGGTATTGTAGTTCCAAGTCCCCTTGAAGTAGTTATAGTCCCGTCAGTTACAACCTGTTCTTCAGAAACGATTGCACCTGTAAGCTTATCTTCCATACCCTTAAAACATGTGGCACGTTTACCATTTAATAAACCAAGCTGACCAAAAATAGTTGGAGCAGCACAAACTGCCGCGATACGCTTACCTGCTGTATTATATTTTACTACAAGATCTGTAAGCTCTTTGCATGCCATGAGATTGTTTGTACCAGGCATGCCGCCAGGTAATATAAGCATGTCAGCGGCATCTTTATTTATTTCAGATAATTTTGCATCAGCCTTGAAGGTTATGTTGTGAGAGCTTGTGATGTACTCTGAATCTGAAATAGATACTGTTGTAACATCTACACCACCACGTCTTAATATATCTACTGTGATTAGAGCTTCACATTCTTCACATCCTTCAGCTAAGAAAAGATATACATTTTTTGCCATATAAACCACCTTTCGAAATAATACCTTTTATATCACTATTTTATATCTCGTATGAGATAAATTCAAATAGAACAATAAATATATGATATAATAATTATATGGAAAATTCGTATAAATTTTTTGAAAATACAGAATGTAAATATTATCCGTGCCATAAGGGAATAGATGAGCTTAATTGTCTATTTTGTTACTGTCCTATGTATTTTCTTGATAAATGCCTTGGCAATCCTGAATATTCAGAAAAAGAAAATGGAGTTATTGTAAAGAATTGTACTAAGTGCTCCTACCCACATAATAAGAATAATTATGAGGAAATAATGAAATATTTGTCGGACAGAATTAAAAATGCAAAATAAAAACACGTACCACAGTTAATACCACGGTACGTGTTTTTTATAAATGTGACAGAGGGACGCTCTATATGACAAAAGAAGCGTCCCTCTTGAATATAATATTATTTTTCAATATTGAGAATGTCTGAGAAACCTGTAATATCAAACACTTCATCAACAGTTTCGTTAGGATTCTTTACTGTAAGACCATTTTTACCAGCAAGCGTCTTGTGCATTGTGAGAATAATACGAAGACCAGCTGATGAAACGTATTCAAGATCCTTTAAATCAAGGACAGCTGATGTAACGTTTTCAAGATCAGTCTTAACTGCTGCTTCAAGCTCTGGAGCTGTCATTGTATCAAGTCTTCCTGAAAGTGAAACGTTTAATACATTATTATCTACTGACTTATTAATCTGCATAATTTTTCTCCGTTTTTTAAACAAATTAGATAAGGTGATTATACACTTAATCGCTAGAGTTTTCAAATATTTTGTAATACTTGTCCACGATAGTATTTTGTGGTAAAATCATCGTTGAGTGTGTCTGCCCATAGGTAGATATTTATAGAGAATTATAATTTCCAAGGAGGATTTAATTTAAAATGAGCATGCAGGTAGAAAAGCTTGAAAAGAATATGGCTAAGTTAACAATCGAAGTTGCATTCGAAGAGTTCGAGAAGAACGTTACTACAGCTTATAACAATCAGAAGGGTAAAATCAGCATTCCTGGTTTCCGTAAGGGTAAAGTACCTCGCCAGATGATCGAAAAGATGTATGGTAAGGAAGTATTCTATGATGAGGCTGCTGAGATTACAGTTAATGCTACATATGGTCAGGAACTTGAAGCAAACAAGGAAATCGAAGTTGTTTCACGTCCACAGATTGAAGTAACACAGTGTGAAGCTGGTAAGCCATTTATCTATACAGCAACAGTAGCTCTTAAGCCAGAAGTTGAGCTTGGTAAATATAAGGGCGTAAAGATTGATAAGGTTGAAACAGAAGTTACAGATGAAGATGTAAATAACGAAATCGAAAAGGAAAGAGAAAGAAACGCTCGTACAATTCCTGTAGAAGACAGACCAGTTAAAGATGGAGATATTACATCAATTGATTTCGAAGGATTTGTTGATGGCGTAGCATTTGAAGGTGGTAAGGGTGAGAACTATCCACTTACAATTGGTTCAGGTGCATTCATTCCTGGATTCGAAGAGCAGCTTGTTGGTGCAAAGATTGGTGAAGACGTAGAAGTTAACGTTACATTCCCAGAAGATTACCAGGCAGAGAACTTAGCTGGTAAGGCTGCAGTATTCAAATGTAAAGTAAATGAAATCAAGGAAAAGGAACTTCCAGAACTTGATGATGAGTTTGCTTCAGAGGTTTCAGAGTTTGATACACTTGATGAGTACAAGGCAGACGTTAAGAAGAACTTAGCAGAGAAGAAAGAAGCAGATGCTAAGAACGAGAAGGAAGATAAGGTTATCGAAGCTATCATCGCAGATGCTAAGATGGAAATTCCAGATGCTATGGTTGATTATGAGACAGAGAACATGGTTAACGATTATGGCATGAGACTTAGACAGCAGGGTCTTTCACTTGAGCAGTACTTCATGTTCACAGGAATGGACATGGATTCATTCAAGGCTCAGATGAAGCCAGGCGCACTTAAGAGAATTCAGTCAACACTTTGTCTTGAGGCAGTTGTAAAGGCTGAAGATATTAAGCCAACAGAAGAAGATTACGAGAAGGAACTTCAGAAGATGGCTGAAAACTACAAGATGGAACTTGATAAGGTTAAAGCTACATTTGGCGATTATGAGAAAGAACAGATTATGAAGGATATCGCTATGCAGCAGGCAATTGAGTTTGTAGTTTCAAATGCAAAAGAGAAATAATAAATAACAGCGTTATTTATTCTGAGACAGAGAGGAGTACAAATGAGTTTAGTACCTTATGTCATTGAACAGACAAGCAGAGGAGAAAGATCTTACGATATTTTCTCAAGATTATTAAAAGAAAGAATTATCTTCCTTGGAGAAGAAGTTAATGCAACAACATCAGCACTTATCGTTGCTCAGATGATGTTCCTTGAAGCTGAAGATCCAGAAAAAGATATTCATTTCTATATAAACAGTCCAGGTGGTTCAGTTACAGATGGTTTTGCTATCTACGACACAATGAACTACGTAAAATGTGATGTTGCAACATACTGCATGGGTATGGCTGCTTCAATGGGAGCATTCTTACTTGCAGGTGGTACAAAGGGAAAAAGATATGCACTTCCAAATGCTGAGATTATGATTCATCAGCCATCAGGTGGTGCTAAGGGTCAGGCTACAGAAATCGAAATTACTGCTAAGCAGATTCTCCGTACAAAGGAAAGACTTAATTCGATTCTTGCAGCTAATACAGGACAGTCAATTGATGTTATTGCTGCTGATACTGAGCGTGATAACTGGAAGACTGCAGAAGAGGCACTTGAGTATGGCCTCATTGATAAGATTATTTCATCGAGGTAGTAATGTCAGGTAAGAATAACAGCAAAATCAGATGTTCTTTTTGCGGAAAACCTCAGTCAGATGTTAGAAAGCTGATTGCAGGACCTGAAGGCTCTTATATTTGTGATGAATGCGTAGAAATATGCATGGACATAATTGATGAAGAGTTTGAACAGGATGGCGTAAGCGAAGAGGATTTTGGATTTAACAACAATAATAAAAAAGACGAAATCAATCTTTTAAAGCCTAAGGAAATAAAGGCATTTCTTGATGAAAGCGTAATTGGTCAGGAAGAAGCTAAGAAAGTATTATCTGTTGCGGTGTATAATCATTATAAGAGAATACTTGCAGAGAAAAATGGGGTTACAAATGTTGAACTCCAGAAAAGTAATATTTTAATGCTTGGACCAACAGGTTGTGGTAAAACACTTCTCGCACAGACACTTGCAAAGATTCTTAATGTTCCATTTGCTATTGCAGATGCAACAGCTCTTACAGAAGCAGGTTATGTCGGTGAAGATGTTGAGAATATTCTTTTAAAGGTTATTCAGGCAGCTGATTACGATATAGAGAGAGCCCAGACAGGAATCATCTATATTGATGAAATTGATAAAATCACTAAGAAGAGTGAGAACGTATCAATAACAAGAGATGTATCAGGAGAAGGCGTACAGCAGGCGCTCCTTAAAATAATTGAAGGTACGAATGCTTCAGTTCCACCACAGGGCGGACGTAAGCATCCTCACCAGGAATTAATTCCGATTGATACAACAAATATTTTATTTATTTGTGGCGGAGCATTTGAAGGTTTAGATAAAATCGTTGAGAACCGACTTGATAAGAAGTCAATTGGTTTCAATGCAGAAATCAAATCAAATACAGAGGCAGAGATTGGCGAACTGTTAAAGAAGGTTCAGCCAGAAGACCTTACAAAATTTGGTCTTATTCCTGAATTTGTTGGACGTGTTCCAATAAATGTATCGCTTGAGCCTCTTGATGAAGATGCACTCGTAAGAGTGTTAACAGAACCAAAGAATGCAATTACAAAGCAGTATGAAGCATTATTTGATTTAGATGGAGTTAAGCTTAAGTTTGATGACGAAGCATTAAAGGAAATTGCTCATCAGGCACATGTTAGAAAAACAGGTGCTAGAGGACTTCGTTCAATACTTGAGAATACTATGAATGATCTTATGTTTGAGATTCCATCTGATGATTCTATCAAAGAATGCATTATAACTAAGGAGTCAGTGCTTGGAAATGAAGAGCCAGAAATCCTTAGAGATGAGCCTCTTAAGAAGGCTGAGTAATTACGTAAGTGTGGCGCCGCTTTTATAGCGGCGCTTCTTTCATAGTTATCACGACGAGGAAATAATATGCCAAGAGTAGTGAAAAAGAAAATGCCTATGGTTGCTCTTTCAGGTATAACAGTTATGCCTGGAATGATTTTGCATTTTGATATTGATAAAGAAGAATCAATTGAAGCAATTGAGAAAGCTATGCTAAAAGGGCAGCAGCTATTTTTAGTAAGTCAGAATGATCCAGGCGATACAGATATAACAATTGATAATGTTAATCCTATAGGAACTATTTCAAAAATAAAGCAGATGATGAAGCTTCCTGGAAAGGTTGTCAGAGTTCTTGTTGAGGGATTACAGAGAGCAGAGTTATTTGATATAGATGATACTGACGGATATTTTATTTCTACGATAAAGCCATGTTCAAAGGATGAATCGTATAGAAATATTAATCCAGAAGGATTAACTGATGAAGAAATTGAAGACAAGCTTTCTGATGTAACAGAGCTTACAGCAATGGTTAGAATGCTTAGGGATATGCTTTCTGAGTATGTGAAGAATAATCCTAAGATTGGTAAGACTCTCGAAAAACATTTCGCTGAAGCAAAAGATATGTCAGATCTTCTTGACCATATAGCAATAAATCTTCCATTTACACAGTTTGACAGACAAAGACTATTAAATGCTGTAAATGTTAGGGATAGATTTACTATATTATCATCCATTCTTTCAAGAGAAATAGAAGTAGCTAGAATTAGACAGGATTTATCAAGCAGTATTCGTGCGAAGGTTGAAAAGAATCAGAAAGAATATGTCTTAAGAGAACAGATGCGCTTTATAAAGAAGGAATTGGGAGAGGATTCTTCTATTAGTGATGCAGATAGATTCAAAGAAGAAGTTGAAAAGCTTAAGGCAACAGATGAAGTAAAAGAGAAAATCAAGAAAGAAATTTCAAGATTTGAGCAGGTTCCAGATAACTCATCTGAATCATCTGTTCAGAGAATATATATAGAAACTCTTCTTGAAATGCCTTGGGATAAGGTTTCAAAAGATAATAAAAATATAGACAGAGCAGAAAAGGTTCTTGATGAAGATCATTATGGCCTTAAAAAGGTTAAAGAACGAGTTCTTGAATATCTTTCTGTGAGAAGCCTTACAGAAAAGGGGGATGCTCCAATTATTTGTCTTGTTGGACCTCCAGGAACTGGTAAGACAAGTATTGCTAAATCAGTAGCTAGAGCACTTAATAAAAAATATGTCAGAATATCTCTTGGTGGTGTTAGAGATGAAGCTGAAATAAGAGGTCATAGACGTACTTATGTAGGAGCTATGCCTGGAAGAATTGCAAATGGACTTAAGCAGGGTGGCGTTAAAAATCCACTTATGCTTCTTGATGAAATAGATAAAGTAAGCTCTGATTATAAGGGAGATACTTCATCAGCGCTCCTTGAAGTGTTAGATAATGAGCAGAACGATAAATTTAGAGATCATTATGTAGAGATTCCACTTGATTTATCAGAGGTATTATTTATTGCAACTGCAAATGATATAGGTAATATTCCAGGACCACTTAGGGACAGAATGGAAATCATTGAGGTTACAAGCTATACAGAAAATGAGAAGTTCCATATTGCAAAGGAACACTTAATAAAGAAGCAGCTTAAGGCAAATGGTTTAAAGGCAAGTCAGCTTAAATTTGATGACGAGGCACTTGAATTATTAATTAGACATTACACAAAAGAGGCAGGTGTAAGAGGTCTTGAAAGAAGAATTGGTGAAGTTTGCAGAAAGTCTGCAAGAATGATTCTTCAGGATGGAAAGAAAAAAGTTACTTTAACTAAGAATAATTTAGTTGATTTCCTGGGAATAGAAAAATATCATTACGACCCAGCAAATGAGAAAGATGAAGTGGGTATCGTAAGAGGCCTTGCTTGGACTCAGGTTGGTGGAGATACTCTGCAGATAGAGGTTAATGTTATGCCTGGAAAGGGAGATATTCTTTTAACAGGCCAACTTGGAGATGTTATGAAAGAATCTGCACAGGCAGGACTTTCATTTATTAGGTCTATTGCGAAAGATTATGGTATTTCAGCCGATTTCTTTAAAAAGAACGATTTCCATATTCATATTCCACAGGGTTCCGTTCCAAAGGATGGCCCTAGTGCAGGAATTACTATGGCAACTGCAGTATTTTCAGCTATTACAAAGAAGAAGGTTAGAGCAGATCTTGCAATGACAGGAGAAATAACACTTAGAGGTCGTGTGCTTCCAATAGGAGGACTTAAGGAAAAAACTCTTGCTGCTAAAAATGCTGGAGTAAAAACAGTACTTGTCCCAATAAAGAACAGACCAGACATTGAAGAAATCGACAAAGAGATTACAGATGGTCTTGAAATAGTATTTGTAGAGACAATGGAAGAAGTGTTAGAGAGGGCTATCGTATGAGTATGAAGGTAATAAAAAGCGCAGAACTTGAGACAGTATGCGGAATAACAAGTAAATTACCTAAGACAGAGTTCCCAGAAATTGCCTTTGCAGGAAAAAGTAATGTTGGAAAATCATCACTGATTAACGCTTTGATGCAAAGAAAATCTCTTGCAAGAACATCGTCACAGCCAGGAAAAACACAGACAATCAACTATTACAACGTAAATAAAGAAATATATTTTGTTGATTTGCCAGGATATGGCTATGCAAAGGTTTCAAAGAGTGAGAAGGAAAAATGGGGAAAAATGATTGAAAAATACCTTCACACTTCTCCTCAGTTAAAGCGGGTATATTTGTTGATTGATATTAGACATGAGCCATCTGCAAATGATAAACTTATGTATGATTGGATATGTTCAAATGGTTTTGAACCGGTTATTATAGCTACAAAGCTGGATAAAATTAACCGTTCACAAAAGGACAAGCAGATTAAGATTTTAAGAACAGGCCTTGGACTTAAAAAGGAAACAGTAGTAATACCATTCTCTGCAGAAACGAAACAGGGTAGAGACGAAATATATGAAAATATCGAAGAAATACTTGAAAATATCAATTAATATAGCAACAATGATTGCCCTTGTAGCATTTTGCATATGGGGTCTTCCGGTAATCATTAGATTCATGATGCCATTTATCATTGCAGCTATAGTTGCTTTAATTGCAGAACCAATCGTAAGATTCTTAGAAAAACACATAAAAATTAAGCGTAAATGGGGTTCTGCAGTAGTAATTATATTAGTACTTGCGATTATTGGCTTTATTTGTTATGCAGCTATTGCCAAACTTGTCCACGAAATAACGGGATTTGTGCAGATTGCGCCAAATTTGTGGAACAGCATGGTGAATACAATTACAAATGTTAAAACTCCAGATGGCAAATATCTCTTTAATAATATGATTGCAAACAATAGAGAAATGGCAGCAAAGATTGGTAAAGCAGTCTCAGATGCTGTTGCTGGAGGAATTGAAACAAGTATTAATAGAGCAACAGATCTTGAAAATGACACAAACATTGCAGCATCTGTACCTAACGCCATTATTTCAATAATTATGACTATACTTGCTTCATACATGTTTGTAGCAGACGGTGAGTATATTCCAAATTTATTTAAAAGAATAGTGCCAGAAGGTGTGTCAAATAGATGGAAAATAGTTACCAATTCTATGAAAACAGCTGTTGGTGGATATTTTTCAGCACAGTTAAAAATAATGGTAGTTGTTTACATTATCCTTCTTATTGGTCTTGCTATACTGGGAGTTGATTATGCGGCACTTGTTGCATTATTAATTGCAGTGCTTGATTTCCTTCCATTTTTTGGCACAGGAACTGTTATGTGTCCATGGGCAATAATCGCGTTCCTTGGTTCAAACTATAAGCTTGGTGTAGGATTACTTATTACATGGGGTGTAAGCCAGCTTGTAAGACAGCTTATTCAGCCAAAATTATTAAGTGATTCTATGGGGCTTCCACCAATTCCAACATTATTCCTTTTATATGTAGGATATAAGTTTGGAGGAGCATTGGGACTTATTTTTGCCGTTCCTGCTGGTATGATTATTTACAATTTATATAAGGCTGGGGTGTTCAGCAACTTTACATGGAGTATAAAAATGTTATCCAAGGATTTCACAAGATTACGTAGATTCACAGATGAAGATTTGAAGAATGAGGGGCTCAAATGATTACATTTCTATCTAAAGTATTTATGAAAGATTTATACGCTGAAACAGCACAGGAGGTAAGACGTAAATATGGTGTGCTGTTTGGCGCTGTAGGAATAGGGCTTAATGTTCTTCTATTTATCATTAAGCTTGTTGCGGGAGTGATAAGTGGTTCAGTAGCTATAATCGCAGATGCACTTAATAACCTATCAGATGGCGGCTCTTCTATAATAAGTCTTGTTGGGTTTAAATTATCAGGACAAAAACCAGATCCAACTCATCCATTTGGACATGGTAGATTTGAATACATCACTGGATTAATTATTTCTATGGTAATTATTATGATGGGTGGAGAGCTATTCATTTCATCTATCAGGAAAATAGTTCATCCAGCGGAGCTCGCAGTAAATAAGGTAAGTATAATTATTCTTATTATTTCAATTCTAGTTAAGCTCTATATGTTCTATTATAACAAGATGGGATCCATAAAATTTAAGTCTGCTGTAATGGGTGCAACTGCAATGGACAGTTTGTGCGATTCAATTTCTACATTTGTCGTTCTTGTATGTATGCTTATTTACAAATATACAGGCTTCAATCTTGATGGATTTGGTGGACTTTTAGTTGGATGCTTTATTATCTATACAGGAGTGATGTCAGCAAAGGATACAATAAATCCACTTCTTGGTGCTGCTCCTGATAAAGATTTTGTAGAAAAAATTGAAAAATTTGTAATGTCATACGATGGAATAGAAGGTGTACATGACCTTATTGTACATGACTATGGTGCAGGTAGAATGATGATTTCTCTTCATGCAGAAGTTTCAGCGGAAGGGAATATATTAGATCTTCATGACACAATAGATAATATTGAGCATAAGCTTCATGAGGTGTTAGGATGTTTTGCTGTAATTCATATGGATCCAATAATGGTAAATGATGACAGCACAAATCGAATGAAACGCCTTACAGAGCTTGTAGTTAAGAGTGTTGATGAAGCTATGACAATACATGATTTCAGAATGGTTATGGGTCAGACACATACAAATCTTATTTTTGATGTAGTGCTTCCATACTATGTAAAGCTTACAGAAAGTGAAGCAAAGGAAGAAATATCAAAGAAGATTGAAGCTTTGCCAGGTAATCTGTATGCGGTAATTGATATAGACAGGCCTATGGTTTAACAAGAAATAGAATATGATTTTATAAGAGGAATGTACATAATGTACGTTCCTCTTTTTTATTACATCTATGAAAAAAAGAATAAAAAAGTATTGACACATTGTACTAAGATTTATACAATAATAACGGTGTATAACAAAGATATATAACGTAGTTGCATATCGATGTAATGTAACATTGTAATTTAATTGATTAGGGGTTATTATGCCACCTCAGGTGAAGGTTTCCAAAGAGAAGATTTTAAGTACGGCATTCGAAATGACGAGGGAAAATGGTTTCGAATCTGTAACTGCCAGAAAGCTTGCGGAACGACTTAATTGTTCCACACAGCCTATTTTCCGTGTGTATGAAAACATGGATGCACTTAAAAGAGATGTATTCTTTCTTGGCGCTGATCTTTTCTCTGAACATATGCTTAAAAAGAAGGGAAAGAAGGACCCTGCATATTTAGCGCTTGGGCTTGCATATATAGAAATAGCCAAAAAAGAAAAAAATCTGTTTAAATTAATCGCAGCAATCGAAGATTTTCAGGCTGATGATATCAAAGAATTCCTCCTTCGAGGGGATGTGAGTGAATATCTTGATACACTTCCAGAAGCCGAATCTTTATCGCCGAAAGAAAAGAAGGAACTTTTTATGGCGGTGTGGTTCATCACACACGGGATTGCAACTCTTGTAGTTAGCAACAGATCTGGGCTTAGTGATAAGGAAATAAGGGGCCTTATTACTGAAACCTACTTCGGGTTGCTTAGCGAGCTCAAGGGGAAATGAGGCAGGAGATAAGCGATTATTTAAAATAAAGCAATGTGGGACATTGCAAGGAGTATAAAATCTGCTTAAAAGCTAAGGGGATAGCATGGACTACCTCTAATAACCATCTATTAGAGGTGGCCGGCAGATCTTGTCATAAGAAGGGGCCTAAAATGGGGAATACTTATGGCAGAAGGGGAGTATATGACAGAAGTGGAGAGAAGACGCGCCAAAAAGAGGAAGAAAATGGTGCGCAATGTAAGAAGGGTTATTAAGGGCGTATTACTTATGCCAGGTAAGATTCCACCAATTGATGATAGAACGGTGGGAGCAGCCATGAAGGCGTGTGAAACATTTGGAGTTCTTTTTGTAGGTACACTAATAGCACATCTTATCAGCGAAAGTTCAGCAGTGTCAGTTATTAATGTATTAATGGGGCTAATTTTCTTTGGACTGTTGTTCTTTATAAAGCTAGCAGGGTATCAGGATCGACTGATCCGAGAAGAACTTTCAAATTTTATATATATCAGATAAAAATCGGGCACCTTGTGTGCTTGATTTTTTTATTTTCACGATTTCATGTCTGTGGCTACGATTTGACACACTTCTTTCAGATGCCTATAATAATTTAGGTTTTTAGATATAGTTTAAGTGTATTTAAACTAGAAACAAGTCAGGTATTATTCTCAATCAATTTGAGTGTGATTTAAAAGGAAAAATTATGGCAATAGATTTATTTAGTATAGGAAAGTTTACAGTGCATGGATATGGACTTATGATTGCGCTAGGTTTCCTTGCTGCAATAACATATGGTACATGGCAGGCGAAAAAATTAAAGTTAAATGAAGATGCTTTATATAATCTTGCAATTTTTGTATTGCTTTTTGGATGGCTTGGAGGAAAAATACTTTTCTGCATAGTTGAAATAAAGGATTTTATAAAAAGTCCTCTAGCAGTACTTGGAAGCGAAGGATTTGTTGTTTATGGTGGTATTCTTTCTGGAATACTTACAATAGTAATATATTGCAAAATAAAAAAGATTGATTTCCTTAGTTATATTGATGTAATAGCTACGGCAACACCTATTAATCAGGCTCTTGGAAGAGTTGGCTGTTTTCTTGCAGGCTGTTGTTATGGAAGAGAAACTACATCTCATTTTGGTGTTGTTTTTCCGGAAGGCTGTATGGCACCAGCAGGAGTAAAGCTATTACCTACACAGCTTTTTAGTGCGGCAGGCGATTTTTTACTATTTATTGTCTTATTTATACTTATAAATAAGAAGCAGAAAAGAGGCACATGCACAGCAGTGTATCTTATCGGATATTCTATAGGAAGATTTATTGTTGAAATATTCAGAAATGATGCGAGGGGTGCAGTTGGAAGTCTTTCAACATCGCAGTTCATTTCATTATTTATGCTTGTCGGTGGCATATTTGTATTTTATTTAACAAGAAAATCAAAAGATAAAAACATAGAAAATACTTATAATTAGTATATAGGATTAATATCCTTAGGAGAAAAAGATGAGACAGAAGAGAGAAGAAATAAGAAACATTGCGATTATCGCCCATGTTGACCATGGTAAAACAACACTTGTAGATGAGCTTTTAAAACAGAGTGGTGTATTTAGAGAAAATCAGGAAGTGGCAGAACGTGTCATGGATTCAAATGACATTGAAAAGGAAAGAGGTATTACTATTCTTTCAAAGAACACTGCTGTTACATATCAGGATACAAAAATTAATATTATCGATACTCCTGGTCATGCTGATTTTGGTGGTGAAGTTGAACGTGTACTTAAGATGGTTGATGGTGCTGTTCTTGTTGTAGATGCATTTGAAGGGGTTATGCCACAGACTAAATTCGTGCTTAAGAAAGCACTCGCTCTAAGACTTCCAGTTATTGTCTGTGTAAATAAGGTTGATAGACCAGAAGCAAGATGTGAAGAAGTAGTTGATGAAGTGCTTGAACTATTTATGGATCTTGATGCATCTGATGAACAGCTTGATTGCCCATTTGTATTTGCGTCAGCAAAACAGGGAATAAGTGGACTTGATTATAAAAATCTTGAGTCTTCAATGATTCCTCTTTTTGAAGCAATACTTGAATATATTCCTGCACCAGAAGGTGATCCTGAAGCTGGAACACAGGTTCTTATAAGTACAATTGATTACAACGAGTATGTTGGAAGAATTGGTGTTGGTAAAGTCGACAATGGTGTAATTAAAGTAAATCAGGAAGCTCTTATTGTTAATGAACATGAGCCAGATAAGCAGCAGAAGGTTAAGGTTTCTGCATTATATGAATATGATGGATTAAATAAGATAAATGTTCGCGAAGCAACAGTAGGTTCTATAGTTGCGGTATCTGGTATTTCAGATATCCATATTGGAGATACTATTTGCTCTGTTGAAGATCCTAAGCCAATTCCTTTCCAGAAAATATCTGAGCCAACAATTGCAATGCAGTTTATTGTAAATGACTCACCTCTAGCAGGTCAGGAAGGAAAGTTTGTAACAAGCCGTCACTTAAGAGAGCGTCTCTTTAAAGAGCTTAATACAGATGTTTCATTAAGAGTTGAAGAAACAGAAAGTACAGATGCATTTAAAGTATCTGGACGTGGTGAACTTCATCTTTCTGTCTTAGTAGAAAATATGCGTCGTGAAGGATATGAATTTGCTGTAAGTAAGGCAGAGGTTATTTATAAAGAAGATTCTAAGGGCAGAAAAACTGAGCCAATGGAAATTGCATATATTGATGTACCAGAAGAGTTTTCTGGAGTAGTAATCGAAAAGCTTGGTCAGAGAAAAGGTGAGCTTCAGAATATGATGCCAATAACTGGTGGATATACAAGACTTGAATTCTCAATTCCATCAAGAGGTCTTATTGGATACAGAGGCGAATTCATGACTGACACAAAGGGTAATGGAATAATTAATACTGTATTTGATGAGTACGCCCCATATAAGGGAGATATACAGTATCGTAAACAGGGAAGTCTTATTGCATTTGAAACAGGTGAGTCAATTACTTACGGATTATTCAATGCGCAGGAAAGAGGAACACTCTTTATTGGACCAGGTGAAAAGGTATACTCTGGAATGGTTATCGGACAGAACGGTAAGCCGGAGGATGTAGAAATAAATGTCTGCAAGAAAAAACAGCTTACAAATACACGTGCATCTGGAAGCGATGAAGCTCTTAGACTTACACCTCCAAAAATTCTTAGCTTAGAGCAGGCTCTTGACTTCATAGATGCGGATGAATTGTTAGAAGTAACACCTGAAAATCTTAGAATTAGAAAGAAGATTCTTGACCCTACATTGCGTAAGAGAGCAGGCTTCAGAAAAGAGTAATTTTTTTGGGGAATTTGACTGAACTATTGTATTATGATAATATTTCAGTATATATGGCGTATTTTGCCATGCGCAAAAGTGTAAATTGGATAAGAGGTAAGTTAATAAATTTGGAGGTTTTATGAAAAAAGCTATAACGAAAGTTACAGCCTTTTCGATAATAGCAGCCGTTGCTATAGCAGCATCTCCGGTAAACGTTTTGGCGACATCTTGTTTACCAGCAGCAGGTATAGCAGCATCAACGGGTGTTGGTTCTTCAATAAACGATATTAAAGCGCAGAAAGCAAGAGCTGAGGCTAAAAAGGTTTCTGCAAGTGTTCATACAAAGATTACAGTTCCAGCGGATGTTGCATTAAGTGATGGAAGCAAACAGGTAGCTGTTACAGTATCAAATGAAGATCCTAAGGTTTCTGTTGCAAAGGTGGAAACACCATCGTCACAGGCGGTAAACGCTAATAATGAGGCGAATGCACAGAACGGAGCAAAGACTGCTACAATCGAGGTTACAAATACTGAAAAGGTATCAGATGATGGTGCCATAAAGGTAAACACAGCAAGCTCAAGCGCTATTGCAGAGGCAGGCGGTGAAAATACTGAAAAGACAGTTGTAACTGTTAGTGAAGATACAGTTACACCAGAAATAGAAATCAAGCCAGAACATGGCGATGTTGCTGAAGGCGAAGAGGACCTTACAGGAACAGTAATTGCTAAATGTGATGGATATGTAAATGTAAGAGCTGAGGCTAATGAAGATGGTGAAGTAGTTGGTAAGCTCTACAACCACTCAGCTGGTGAATGGCTTGGTAAAGAAGGCGACTGGTATAAGATTTCATCAGGTAATGTAGTCGGTTACGTTAAGGGTGAATATGTTGTTACTGGTCAGGCTGCTGTAAAGCTTGCAGCAGAAGTTGGTGTTAGAACAGCTACTGTTCAGACAACAACTTTAAAAATTAGAGAAGAGGCAAGTGCTGAAAGTACAGTTTTAGGACTTGTTGCCAATCAGGATAAACTTACTGTAGTTGAAGAAACTGACGAATGGGTTAAGGTTCAGATCGAAGAAGGTGATGGTTGGGTTTCTAAGGAATATGTTTCTATAACAACAGAATTCCCAGAAGCTGAATCAAAAGCTGAAGAGGAAGCCAGACTTAAGAAAGAAGAAGCTGAAAGACAGAAAGCTAATGCTGCTGCTAAGAAAGCTTCACAGAAGTCATCTTCAGGAACTAAGGGATCATCTGGTGGCGGAAGTTCATACTCAGTCGGTGGCGGCGGCCTTGGTAGTGCAGTTGCTAACTACGGCTTACAGTTCGTTGGTAATCCTTATGTATACGGTGGTACATCACTTACAAATGGTACTGACTGTTCAGGATTTACAATGGGAGTATATAAGAACTTTGGTGTATCACTTCCTCACTCATCTGGTGCACAGAGAAGTGTTGGTTACGGTGTTGGTTCTCTTGCTGAGGCTCAGCCTGGTGATATCCTCTGTTACTCTGGTCACGTTGCTATCTACATTGGTGGCGGACAGATCGTACATGCATCTACAGCTAAGACAGGTATTAAGGTTTCAAATGCTAACTACAGACCAATCTTAGCAATAAGAAGAATATTCTAAAGTAAAGATGTATCTGCAAAAATGAAATTATAAAGCTCGGTGCGTACTAGTACGCATCCGAGCTTTTTATATTTCATTTTTATTGGACGGCCAGATAGATGAGCGAAACGAAGTGTAGCGAATTCTATCTGGCCGGCAGATACATTTTTACGTATGACGGACAGAATTCTATCTGGCCGGCAGATACATCTTTATATACACATTACCCCTCAAATGTGATATAATTTACTTACTAAATTTTAGGAGGTGACTCTTATGAAATACTCAATTGTTGGAAAGAATATTGACGTTACACCAGGACTTAGAAGTGCTGTGGAGGACAAGATTGGAAAACTTGAAAGATACTTCACTCCAGAGACGGAAGTACATGTAACATTAAGCGTTGAAAAGGATAGACAGAAAATCGAAGTTACTATTCCTGTAAAAGGAAATATAATTCGTTCTGAACAGGTTAGCAATGATATGTATGTATCAATTGACCTTGTAGAAGAAATCATTGAGAGACAGCTTAAGAAATATAAGAATAAGATCACAGATGCTCGTCATTCAACTGTTAACTTTAAACAGGAATATCTTGAGAATGATTACAATGAAGAAGATGACATCCAGATTGTACGTACAAAGCAAATCGAGATGAAGCCTATGTACCCAGAAGATGCATGTGTACAGATGGAACTTTTAGGTCATGATTTTTATGTATTTAACAATGCTGAAACGGATAAGGTGTGCGTTGTTTATAAGCGTAAAGGTAATACTTACGGTATGATAGAACCTGAAATGTAATTTATTTGAAATAATAAACTCACCGCACTAAAAAGTGTGGTGAGTTTCGTTTGTTTATGTGGTAAAGAAAAATATGCAGATTTTAGATATTGAAACAGTTGAACTTATTGATGAAATAAGTGCGTTAAGAATTATAGACCAGACTTTGCTCCCAGGTGAAGTGAAGATTATTGACTTAAAGGAAATAGAAGATATATGGCAGGCGATTTACCTCCTCCAGGTAAGAGGTGCTCCAGCTATAGGAGTTGCTGCAGGCTTTGGAATATATCTTGCAGCAAAGAAAATTTCTGATGATTTATCATATGATGATTTTTATAAAGAATTTGTAAAAGCAAAGGATTATCTTAATTCATCAAGACCAACAGCGGTAAATCTTTCGTGGGCATTAAACAGAATGGATGATCTTGTTAAGATGAATAGTGACAAGACAGTTAAAGAAATCAAAAAGATGCTACATGATGAATCAGTTTTGATTAAAGAAGAAGATACTGCAATGTGTAAATCTATTGGTGAGTATGGTTTATCTTTAATCAAACCAGGAGATGGACTTTTAACACACTGCAATGCAGGTCAGCTCGCTACTTCAAAATATGGAACAGCAACTGCACCTATGTATCTTGGATACGAGAAGGGATATAACCTTAAAATATATTGCGATGAAACAAGACCACTTTTACAGGGTGCAAGACTTACAGCATATGAGTTATCAAGCAAAGGTTTAGATGTAACTCTTCAGTGCGACAACATGGTTTCTGCACTTATGAGAGAGGGTAAAATAAATGCAGTATTTGTTGGATGTGACAGAGTGGCTGCAAATGGAGATGCAGCAAATAAAATTGGAACATCAGGAGTAGCTATTATTGCAAAACATTATGGCGTGCCATTTTATGTATGTGCTCCAAGTTCTACTATCGATTTCAATATTAAAACTGGGGACGATATTGTTATTGAACAAAGAAAGCCAGAAGAAGTTACAGAGATGTGGTACAAAGAGCGTATGGCACCAAATGATATAAAAGTCTATAACCCAGCATTTGATGTTACTGATAATGATCTTATAACAGCTATAGTTACTGAAAAAGGTATTGCAAAAGCACCTTATACTGAAAGCCTGAAGGAACTATTTAAAAAGTAAAGAAATGTATAAAAAAACATACAATCAGAGCACACCGATTATCTTGATAAAAAGGTGTCTCTGTGGTATAATAGCGAGAGTGACAAAAATTTAACAATCTTTTTCTTAGGAGGAAAAAACTATGTCAAAAAAAGTAGTTATTGCTAGTGCTTGTCGTACAGCAATTGGTACAATGGGTGGAAGTCTTTCCACAACACCAGCAGCAGAGCTTGGTGCAATCGTAATCAAGGAAGCTGTAAACAGAGCAGGTATTAAACCTGAAGATGTTGATCAGGTATATATGGGATGTGTTATTCAGGCTGGTCTTGGCCAGAACGTAGCACGCCAGGCAACAATCAAAGCTGGTCTTCCAATCGAAGTTCCAGCAGTTACAATGAACGTTGTATGTGGTTCAGGTCTTAACTGTGTTAACCAGGCAGCTCAGATGATTATGGCTGGTGATGCAGATGTAGTAGTTGCAGGTGGTATGGAAAACATGTCAATGGCACCTTACGCTCTTGACAAAGCTCGTTTCGGATACCGTATGAACAATGCAATCATGAAAGACTGTATGGTAAATGATGCTCTTTGGGATGCATTCAATGATTACCACATGATTACAACAGCTGATAACATCTGTCGTGAATGGGGAATCACAAGAGAAGATCTTGATGAGTTCGCTCTTAAGTCACAGCAGAAGGCTGCTAAGGCTCAGGAAACAGGCGCATTTGATGAAGAAATCGTTCCTGTATCTGTAAAAGTTAAAAAAGAAATCGTAGAATTCAAGAAGGATGAAGGACCAAGAGCTGGTTCAACAATGGAAGGACTTGCTAAGCTTCGTACAATCAATCCTGATGGATTCGTTACAGCTGGTAATGCTTCAGGTATTAATGATGGTGCAGCTGCACTCGTTATTATGAGCGAAGAAAAGGCTAAAGAACTTGGCGTTAAGCCACTTGCTACATTCGTAGCTGGTGCTCTTGCAGGATGCAGACCAGAAGTTATGGGTATCGGCCCTGTTCCAGCAACACAGAAGGCTATGGCTAAGGCTGGATACAAGATTGAAGACTTCGACATCATCGAAGCTAACGAAGCATTCGCTGCTCAGTCAATCGCTGTAGGAAGAGATCTTGGTATTGATGTTGATAAGCAGCTTAACCCTAACGGTGGTGCTATTGCTCTTGGACATCCAGTTGGAGCATCTGGTGCTCGTATCCTTGTAACACTTCTTCACGAGATGAAGAAAGCTGGTGCTAAGAAGGGTCTTGCAACACTTTGTATCGGTGGTGGTATGGGATGTGCTACTATCGTTGAGATGGACTAATATATTGAACTTTGGGGAGAGTGTGAAAGCACTCTCCCTTAAACACGTATAAAAGGAGAGATAAAATGGCAGAATTCATTTTATATGAAGTAGAAGGTGCTGTTGGTACAATCACAATCAATCGTCCAAAGGCACTTAATGCTCTTAACTCACAGGTTCTTGAAGAACTTGATGCTACACTTGATGCAGTAGACTTAAACACAGTTCGTTGTCTTGTTCTTACAGGTGCTGGAGATAAGTCATTTGTTGCTGGTGCAGATATCGGAGAGATGAGCTCACTTACAAAAGCAGAAGGTGAAGCTTTTGGTAAGAAGGGTAATGACGTATTCAGAAAGCTTGAAACATTCCCTATCCCAGTAATCGCTGCAGTTAACGGATTCGCTCTTGGTGGTGGATGTGAAATTGCAATGAGCTGTGATATCAGAATATGTTCAGATAACGCAATGTTTGGTCAGCCAGAAGTTGGTCTTGGTATTACACCAGGATTTGGCGGAACACAGAGACTTGCAAGACTTGTTAGCCCAGGAATGGCTAAGCAGCTTATTTATACAGCAAGAAACATTAAGGCTCCAGAAGCTTTAAGAATCGGTCTTGTAAACCAGGTAGTTGCAGCAGAAGTTGATGAAGCTGGTAATGTTACAAAGACAGCTCAGGAAGCAGTTGT
>JAUNNN010000072.1 GCA_030531435.1 Lachnospiraceae bacterium | reverse complement strand
ATCGGAGAAGGTAATGATCAAAGTTTGCAACAAAACCACAGAATTTTTTTTGGATGCGTAATACAAGTAAAGTTAACTTCCAGTAAAACTTGCAAAGGCTATACGAGGAGGATTCATATGAATATTGTTTTCGGACAAGCAGATTTGTCTGACATAGATGAATTGATAAGAATGCGAATTGCATATATGATAGATGATTTTGGCTCTATAAGTGATGAAGAGCGAGAAGGAATGGAAAAACAACTTCCCGATTATTTTGCTCGAAAACTTGGAACAGAATTGATAGCGTTTGTTGCAAAGGATGGAAATAGAATTGTATCAGTTGCATATCTTCATATTATTGAGATGCCAGCAAATTCAATATTATTGAATGGTTTGTATGGAGATGTTCTTAGTGTTTATACAGAACCAGAATATAGAGGTCAAGGATTATGTACGAAGTTAATGAATAATCTTGTTGCTTATGGGAAAGAAAAAGGATTAGGCAGGATAGATTTAAAAGCAACATCAGAAGGATTACCAATATATAAAAAAGTTGGATTTATTGAGAAAGAGGCAAGATATACAAATATGCAATATAAAATATAGTTGTTTATGAAATTGCAATTTTTTCGCACTAACTTAAATAATATAAATAATATGAATATATAATATAATTACAAAAAATGTAGAATTCTACAATTTTCACCTTAAATAAAATCATATCCCCCACATATTTTTGCTGTAAAAATAATTACATGTAAGTTATAATAAAAGTTAATCTTGTGGAAAATATTGTATAGGATTAATTAATAACCCATACATAAGTCTAAAAATAACCCAACAAAAAGTAAAAAATTCATGAATAAAAATAAGAAGCTTAGAAATTTTTATATAAGCATGGTAGTGCTGTTTGCTGTAGTAGTTACTATTTCTACTGCAGTACTTACATTTGCCATTATTAACAGATGCGAGAAGTACATGTTATCAAATACTTCTGCACTAGTATCAGCAGATGCAACGCAGCTCACTCTTAATATCAACTCACATCTTGATGGAATTGAAGGCAATGTAGCACTTATGTTTGCTGACGATGAATTTACTGAGTATGATTCGGCAAATTCAGGGCTTGATGAATATGACAAAATAAAGATTGAGAGCAGTATTGCAAGCCGTATTGTAGATTTAGGTGCACTGGAAAACTATAGTGATTTCTGTGTAGTTTATAGCAATGACAATACAGTAGGCTGGAAATCAAAAACAACACAAAGCCTATATTCTAAAGGCGGAATATATGATGATATGTGTTCATACATAAGTGATGAAAACAAACAGTCAGGTTGGAAGTTTGGTGTAAAAGACAACTTTGACAGAATGTACTATGTAAAGAGATACAATCAGAATGCAGTTATAATCGCATCATTTTATACAAGAGAGTTAGAGAGAACCTTTGAGTATCCAGAAGAACTTCGTGGTATGACAGTACGTCTTGTCGATGATATAGGAAATACTGTATATTCATCCAACACTGAAGAGATTGGAAGCAAAATCCCAGAAGATCAGATTGAGTACATCAATAATGAAAACGAATTAAGCGTTATTACAGAGTCAAGCATCATTAATACAGGTCGTTGTAAAAATGGATGGACAGTAATGTGTATCGTTTCAAGAGATGACATGATGAAAGAATTTAACTCTTTAAGAAACTTTGCATTTACTGTATCTGCAATAGTACTTGTTATTGTTTTGTCTATTATTGTGACACTATTACGAAGACTATCAAAGCCAATGGATGGTTATGTTGAGGACCTATCAGAAAAAGCTACAATTGATGATCTTTCTGGAACATTAAATAGAAGAGCATATGAGGAAATAGCAACAAAGCAGCTGGCTGAACATAAAGATAAAAACTATGCATTTATTATGCTTGATATTGATTTCTTTAAATCAATAAATGACACCCTTGGACACGACTGTGGCGATGAAATAATTAGCAGAATGGGCAAACTATTGTCTAACCATTTCATAGAATCAGAAGAAATAAAACCTATAATTGGTCGTATTGGTGGAGATGAATTCACAGTATTTATTAGTTTAAATAATGAAAATAGTGAAAATTCTGTAACAGATTTGATGCAGAAGCTGTTGGAATCATTCCTCACCGAGTTTGCAAAGGAAAGAGAAACAATACCTTTATCATTAAGTGGTGGTGTCGCTTTTTATAATGAAGAGCTGTCTAGCTATCAAAAGCTTTATATGGCGGCAGATTCAGCACTATATAAATCAAAGGAAAATGGAAAGAATCAGTTCACAGTCTATAAGGGCGAGGATTCTAATGAATAAATATAAAATAAAAACTACAATTTTATTATCTATATTTATGCTGTTAGGCTGCTTTGTTTGTGGCTGCGCTAAGGTTGAAAGCAGTGTAAAGGAAACATCAGAAGCTAGCAAGATAGCTTTTTCATGGTGGGGAAATGATCCAAGACATCTATATACCATGGAAGGTGTAGATGAATTCATGCTTGAAAATCCTGATATCAGGGTTGAATACAAATATGGTATCTGGAACGGATATGAAACAAGAAACCGAGTATTTATGAAGTCTCATACAGAGCCAGATGTTATGCAGATTAATTATGGCTGGCTTCCTCAGTATTCACCTGATGGAGATGGATATTATGATTTATATGAATTAACTGATTATATTGATTTATCAGGATATGACGAGACAGATCTTAGCTTTGGAACAGTAAATGGAAAGTTAAATGCTTTACCAATAGCATATAACTCAGCTGTTACATATTACAATAAGGACGTTTACGATAAGTACGGACTTAATGTGCCAGAAACATGGGATGATTTATTTCTCTCAGCAAGCGCGATGAGTGACGATGGAATATATCCAATTGGTGGTGTTAAAAAGCATGTATTTATGCTTTTAGTTGCTTATTATGAGCAGACAAAGGGAGAAAGTGTATTTGATGAAAATGGAATTTGTCAGCTTGATGTAGATGAGATTGCCTATATTCTTGAATTTTATAAGCGTCTTATTGATGAAAAGGTATTGATTCCAATTGATCAGTTTGATAGAAACCTCTTATCTACTGGAGAGCTTGCAGGTGCCATTTTCTGGATTAGTGATATAGATAATTACTGTTCATCTATAGCTGAAACAGGAACTCCTGTATTAGGAAAATATTTGGTGAATAAAGCTGGAAATGATGTATCAGGCTGGTATAAAAAGCCTGCCACATTATATGCTATAAGTGCAGGAAGCGAGCATCCAGATGCTGCTGCTAGACTGCTTAATTATCTTGTAAATGATCCTAAGATGGCTGTTTTACAGTCTACAGAAAAGGGTATACCTGTTAGCACATATGCACTAAAAGCTATAGAAGATGAAGGATTGCTTGAAGGCTATAGCGTGGATGCCAATAATCAGATGATAGAAGCTGGTGATTCGCTAAAAATAATGATTCCTGCCATGGAAGATGACTCAGTAATTGAAATATTTAAATCGAATGCTGACGCATATATATATGACAAGGTCACACTAGAAGAAGCTGCACAGAAAATCTATGATGAGATAAACAAATAGACCATAAGAGCGCAAATATATATACTATTTTAAGTATAGACGCCTCAATAACCAGTAAAAAAAACTAGATGGACAAAGACAAATCATACACAATAGAATATGCGCGTTGGGATAATGTTGTAATTACAGCACAGCTTATAATTGCAAGCTTAGTTTGTGTTATTGAAATACTAAATAATACATTACTATACGTGACAAGATCCCAAGGCTATGGACCTGACACCATAGTTCAGAAGTTATTAAGGTATTTAATATTAACAACTGTATTCAATTTTGGCATGCTTATTTTAAGTAAAATAATTGAGAAGAAGGTTGTTGATGATATTTTAAAGAGATATCTTCTAATGTTTTTTACAACGTTAATCTGTACAGATGTGGCATTTTCACACTACCAGTTTGCAGTAACATTGGCGATATTTGTAATACCAGTTGTTATAAGTATTCTGTATGAAGATGGAAAGCTGACTATATTTACTACAATTATTTCTACAGTAGGAGATTTAGTAGCAATTTATGCAAGAGCCATAGATACCGAATATAACAAAGATATTGGTCCTGAAGCTGTAATTGCATTAGCTCTTCCAGTTTCTGTTATGGTTTTTGCCATGTTAATCACAAAAACGCTTCGTGAGCGAAGAGATGCAGTAAAAGAAGCTGTTATAAGAGCAGAGAAGTCTAATGCAGCAGCTGAAAAAATGGCATTATCATTTAAAATGCTTGAAACCTTAGCTGGAACAATTGATGCTAAGGATAAGTACACAAATGGACATTCTATGAGAGTAGCAATTTATGCTACAAAACTTGCCGAAGAATTAGGCTGGGACAAGGAACGTATTGAGAAACTTAGATACGAAGCATTGTTACATGATATCGGAAAGATAGGTGTTCCAGATGCAATATTAAATAAGCCATCAAAGCTTACAGATATGGAATTTGATTTAATCAAATCACATACTGTGGTTGGAGCAGATATTCTTAAGAACATGGTGGCTGTGCCAAATGCAACAGAGGTTGCTAGATATCATCATGAACGATTCGATGGCAAAGGTTATCCATCTAATGTTAGTGGAAATGCAATCCCGATTAATGCAAGGATAGTTTGCATTGCAGATTCATTTGATGCTATGAGTTCAGACAGAATTTATAGAAAGGCGCTTAAAAGAGACGTCATAAGAGAAGAATTAATTAATGGAAAGGGCACTCAGTTTGACCCTGAACTTCTAGATGTATTCCTTAACTTATTAGAAGGACACAAACTCGATAATGTAATTGCAATGGTATTTGAACCAGTAAACAATACTGAACAAAAATACGTAATGGATGATATTGAGAGTGTCATTAGAAAAGTAAATGAAATGGAAAATCATAAGAACACATTATATGAGTTTGATAAGTTCTATAAATATATGAGAAATATTGGACTTAGATATAATCGCTCTATTGAGGTACTTTCAGTTGAAATTAATAAAACGGGTTCAGAAACTCCCTTTGATATTGATGAAGAAATATCAGATATACTTCAAATTGCAATTAGGAAGAATATAAGAGCAGTAGATGTGTACTATAAGTATTCAGCATCAAAACATATGTTGATTCTTTTAGATGCAGGAGTCGACAATATTGATATAATTCAGCAAAGAATATTATTTGACTTCAATTCAAATATCCTAAGTGAGGGATACACATTGCAGTTCTCACTTAATGAAAGTATTGATTCAAAAAGGTGATGACGTAATATAATTTATAATGCTCTAACATAAAGAGTTTTCTTAGTATATCAAACTAGGATGTAAGGCGTTAGATAAAACTTTAGACGAACTGTTTTGGGAAGAATAACATTTCTGATTGACATAACACACCTTAACAATGTAATATTAGGTGGGTTGAGAAGGGGAACTATAATTATAGTTCCCCTTTTTTTGATTTATACAAATAAAAATGAGCTTAGTGAAAAAGAAAAACATAATACTTTTCTCATTACTTGTTGTGTTTTCACTAACATCATGTACTGTTCAGCCAAAGAAAACCGTTGATGTTAGCAGTATGGCAGATGTTGATTATAAAAACAGAACATATTATGAAAAAAGTGTTTCAAATAAAAAAGAAATAGTCGTGGAAGATAAAATAACTATTTTTAATCCATCCCGAGCCCTTAAGTATATTAGTAATCCTGTGTGCTGTATTAACAGTAGCAAGGATTATTTGTGCTACAATTTCACTTTTGGAAATGGTATTCCAATAAGTGATGATGAAAAAGTATATTTATTTGATATTGCTACATACGAGGATGCAGGTGATTTGACTGATAAAGAGCCTGTGGCAGAAGCTGACAAGCACTCTTATGTAAATTTTGAGATTCCATACAAAGATACGCATTTGTTCTCTAGTTACGTGCCAGCCGTTTTGTATAAAGGTGAGTATGTTGCCCTTGCAAATGCGACTCATATTTCAAATCCAGAAATCCTAGCGAAAAATACAGATCCATACCCTGAACTTGATAGCAAGAAGGGACTTCTCTTAGATGCAAATACAATTAACACTGATAAATTGTATGACTTGAACGTGAAGAGAATGGTCTTTAACGTGCCTATTTCTTTAATAATGGGCGAAAGTACTAATGACGCGTTTGAAACAATAGAGTATGAGTATAACGGACAGGTTTATTATTTCAATGGCTTTATGTGTGCAGGCTATGATTCCATGTTTTCATATCTTACCGAGCAGGGCTTTCATACAACAGCTATTGTGCTAAATGATTGGAATAAAGAATATCCAGAAATCATTCATCCAAAGGCTAGAAAGAAAACAAGTAAATCACT
>JAUNNN010000022.1 GCA_030531435.1 Lachnospiraceae bacterium | reverse complement strand
TAAAGGTATTGATTTCCAGGTATATGATCTTGAAAATGGTAAAAAGGAAATTCAGGATTTGATACTTCAGTATCCACAGTATTCTAAGGAAATACTTGCAATAGTAGAACAGTATGATTAATTGTTTTCGCTGTCGTATTGTTCAAGCATAGCCTTTACGCTTGGAGAAATGGCAACGAACTGTGCGCCGTAATGATAAGTTTCTCTGTCGATGGCGCGACTTCTTATAATTCGAACGTCAGTAATGATTTGAGGATATTCTTTTGAAACTTCAATATCTGCGATGAAGTAATATCCTATTGGAAGAATGCATTTAGAAATAAAACCGATTCCCTTTGAAGATATATCGGTTATTTCTATTGAGGAGTCTAAGTCCATAATTGTACCAACACCTTCTTTATAAAGGTCTGATATAGAAATAGACATTCCAAGCGGTATTCTTTTATTAGCTCTTTTTTCTGACATGCGAATATTATATACTAGTTCCTGTAGATTAGTAAATATGTTTTGTAATTATAGTGATTTGTAAAGCTATACTACAAATTTAAAAGAAATAAAATTTATATATAAGAGAGGATTTTATAATGAGTGCAACAGACAAGTATGTAAGCCCACTTTCAGAACGTTATGCAAGTAAGGAAATGCAGTACATTTTCTCACCTGACATGAAGTTTAGAACATGGAGAAGATTATGGATTGCTTTAGCTGAAACTGAAAAGGAACTTGGCCTTAAGGGCGCAGATGGTAATCCTAGAATTACAGATGAGCAGATTGCTGAGCTTAAGTCACATATGGATGACATTAATTACGAAGAAGCAAAGGCAAGAGAAAAGCTTGTAAGACACGATGTTATGAGCCATGTATATGCATATGGTCTTCAGTGCCCAAAGGCAGCTGGTATTATCCATCTTGGTGCTACATCATGTTATGTTGGTGATAATACAGATATTATTGTAATGACAGAAGGTTTAAAGCTTGTTCGTAAGAAACTCATTAATGTTATTGGCGAGCTTGCTAAATTTGCAGAAGAGTACAAATCATTACCTACACTTGCATTTACACACTTCCAGCCAGCTCAGCCTACAACAGTAGGTAAGAGAGCAACTTTATGGCTTCAGGAATTTTTACTTGATTTAGAAGAACTTGACTTCGTTATTTCTACAATGAAGATGCTTGGATCAAAGGGTACTACAGGTACACAGGCAAGCTTCCTTGAGTTATTTGACGGGGATCAGGAAACAATTGATAAAATTGATCCAATGATAGCTGCAAAGATGGGATTTAAGGAATGCTATCCAGTATCTGGTCAGACATATTCTAGAAAAGTTGATACAAGAGTTGTTAATGCTCTTGCAGGAATTGCAGCAAGTGCTCATAAGATGTCAAACGATATAAGACTTCTTCAGCACCTTAAAGAAGTTGAAGAACCATTTGAAAAGAATCAGATTGGTTCATCAGCAATGGCTTATAAGAGAAATCCTATGAGATCAGAAAGAATTGCCTCATTATCAAGATATGTAATGATTGATGCTTTAAACCCAGCTATTACATCAGCTACACAGTGGTTTGAGAGAACATTAGATGATTCAGCAAATAAGCGTCTCTCAGTTCCAGAAGCTTTTCTTGCAATTGATGGTGTACTTGATCTTTGTATAAATGTAGTAGATGGTCTTGTAGTAAATGACAAAGTAATTTATAAGCGTATTATGTCAGAGCTTCCATTCATGGCAACAGAGAACATTATGATGGATGCTGTTAAGGCAGGCGGAGACAGACAGGTACTTCATGAGAGAATAAGAGAGCTTTCTATGGAGGCTGGGGCTACAGTTAAAAAGAAAGGTCTTGATAACAACCTTCTTGAATTAATTGCAGCTGATGATGCATTTAACATGACTCTTGAAGAATTACAGAAGGCTATGGACCCATCAAAGTATGTTGGACGTGCTCCATATCAGGTTGATGTATTCTTAAAGGATGTAGTTAATCCTATACTTGAAGCAAATAAAGAGTTGCTTGGAGTTAAAGCAGAAATTAACGTATAACATTATAATTTAAATAAAAAATAGCACGCACTTAGGGTAGATAAAAAACTCATTAGTGCGTGTTATTTTTATTTCTGGATTATTTTTATTATAATAATGCGATTAGTTCTTTGGCAGCAGGAGAAAGGGCCTGTTCAGATTTATATGCAAGGCAGAAATGTCTTGCAGGTATATCAGATTCAAACTTTAACTCAAATAAGTTGCCTGCTTTAAGGGCATCTTCTGCAAACCCCTCCATAACACATCCAATTCCAAGATTTCTCTCTGTAAACTGTACAATCATATCTGATGTAGCAAGTTCAAATTCCGGAGAAAGCTTAACATTTCTTTCAGCAAGATATGAGTCTATATATTTTCTTGTACTAGTATTTTTCTCAAGACAAATTACGGGTAAGTGCGAGAGTAGTCTAAATGGAAGCCTCTGCCCCTTCAAATGAGAAAACTGTTCTCCAGCAATGAAAATATCTCTTATCTCTTTAACTTCTTTAGTGATGATATCTGGCATCTTAGTTGGGAAAGGTTTTGATACAATTCCAAAATCTATTTTGCCTTCTTCAAGAGACTCTAAAGTATTTGGAGTTGGTGAATTAGCAACTGTAACTTTTACTTTAGGAAATAGTGCATGGAATTTCTCGAGATATGGAAGAAGATAAAATTTAAGTGTCATATCAGATGCACCAATTCTAATTTCACCATCTTCTAAGTTAAGAAGCTCTTTGACCTTTCTTTCTCCAAGAATAATGCTTTCGTAGCCTTTTTCTATATAAGGAAATAATAGCTCGCCTTCAGCAGTAAGCCTTATACCTTTAGAAGTTCTATTAAATAGCTTTACATTTAGTAAAGATTCAAGCTGCTTCATGGACTGGGACACAGCAGGCTGAGTAATGTTAAGCTCCTTTGCGGCAGCAGTAATGCTGTTTAATTTTGCAGTGTAATAAAATACTTTGTATAAATCGAGATGATTTGTCATATATTGCCTCGCAAGTTTACATAATATATATACTGTAATTATTTAAAAAGATAAAAGTATATCTGTAAAATGCCCGTAAAATCAAGGCCTGTAGCAATTATAACCCTTTATTTATGCATAAGCAATACTTATACGTCCCATTAAAAATATTCATTATGCTTATGTTTATTACTGTGATATACTAAAGCCTGTCGGTGGTTAAATCGGCGTGTTTAATTATTTGTAACAAGTTTAAGGAGAAAAAAATGGTACAGGCAATTGTAGGTGCAAACTGGGGAGATGAAGGTAAGGGTAAGATCACAGATATGCTCGCTGAGAATGCGGACATTATCGTTCGTTTTCAGGGCGGAGCAAATGCAGGTCATACTATCGTAAACAACTATGGTAAGTTTGCATTACACACACTTCCATCTGGAGTGTTCTATGATCATACAACAAGCATTATTGGTAACGGGGTAGCTCTTAACGTTCCTGTTCTTTTCAAAGAGATTCAGGACATTATTGAGAAGGGTGTTCCAGCTCCAAAGATTCTTATTTCTGACAGAGCTCAGATGGTTATGCCATATCACATTGACTTTGATACATATGAAGAGGCAAGACTTGCTGGTAAATCTTATGGTTCTACAAAGTCAGGTATCGCACCTTTCTATTCAGATAAATATGCAAAGATTGGTTTCCAGGTTTCAGAGTTATTTGGACCAGAGGAAGATTTAAAGGAGCATATCGCAAAGGTATGTACACTTAAAAACGTTATGTTAAAGAACCTTTATAATCAGCCAGAAATCAAGGAAGATGAGTTATTTAATACATTAATGGATTATAAGAAAATGATTGAGCCATATGTTTGTGATACATCATTATTCTTATGGAACGCAATCAAAGAAGGAAAGACAATTCTTCTTGAGGGACAGCTTGGTTCTATGAAGGATCCAGATCACGGTATTTACCCTATGGTTACTTCTTCATCAACACTTGCTGCATACGGCGCAATTGGTGCTGGTATTCCACCATATGAAATAAAGAAGATTGTTACAGTATGTAAGGCATATTCATCAGCAGTAGGTGCAGGTGCGTTCGTATCTGAAATCTTTGGTGATGAAGCTGATGAGTTAAGAAGACGTGGTGGTGACGGCGGTGAATACGGTGCAACAACAGGTAGACCTCGTAGAATGGGATGGTTTGACTGTGTAGCTTCTAAATATGGATGCCGTATCCAGGGAACAACAGATGTTGCCTTTACAGTACTTGATGTACTTGGATATCTTGATGAGATTCCAGTTTGTGTTGGATATGAAATCGACGGTAAGGTTACAAAAGACTTCCCAACAACAGGACTTCTTGAGAAGGCTAAGCCAGTTCTTGAAACTCTTCCAGGCTGGAAATGCGATATCAGAGGTATTAAGAAATACGAAGAGCTTCCAGAGAACTGCCGTAAGTATATTGAATTCATTGAGAAGGAAATTGGATTCCCTATTACAATGGTTAGTAACGGACCTGGACGTGAGGATATTATTTACAGATGATAAAAAATATTGTTTTTGATATGGGTGGAGTTCTTCTTGAATTCTGCTGGAGAGAACAGTTTGAGAAAAAGGGTATTAGCGGCGCTTTGTTAGAAAGGGTCGCTAATGCTACAGTTAGGGATAAAGACTGGAATGAATTTGACAGAGGTGTACTATCTTTTGAAGAGGTAGTTGATCTTTGCGTAGATAATGATCCTGGAATTGAAGCAGAAATAAGAAAAGTTCTTACAATGTTTCCTGATATGATTAAGAAAATGCCTTATACAGATGAGCTTATTGATGCGCTAAAGGCAGCAGGTTGTAATTTATACATTTTGTCTAATTTTCCACAGGCTACATATGAGCACAGCCCTAAGGTTTTAGACTTTATTGAGAAGACTGACGGACAGATTATTTCTTATCAGTATCAGGTTATAAAACCAGATGAAGAGATTTACAAATTACTTCTTAGTAAGTATAATTTAAATGCAGATGAGTGCGTATTTATTGATGATAAAATAGAGAATGTTGAAGGCGCAGAAAACTGCGGAATTATGGGCATTCATTTCACTTCAATAGACGACCTTATGCATAGATTAAGGAGTATGGAGATTTTATGAGTAAAAGATACAAAATAGCAGTTGCAGGAACAGGTTATGTTGGCATGAGTATTGCAACACTTCTTGCACAGCACAATGATGTATTTGCAGTAGATATTATAGAGGAGAAGGTTAACCTGATTAATTCAGGCAAGTCTCCAATTGTAGATAAAGAAATCGAGGAGTTTTTAGCAAGTGGCAAGCTTTCACTTAAGGCTACACTTGATGCAAAGGAAGCATATACAGATGCAGATTTTGTTGTTATTTCTGCACCTACAAATTATGACCCTAAGAAAAACTACTTTGATACTTCAGCTGTTGAGGCTGTAATCAAGCTTGTAATGGAGTATAATCCTAACGCCATTATGGTTATTAAATCAACAATCCCAGTTGGTTATACAGAAACTACAAGGAAAAAGCTTGGAACAGAAAACCTTATGTTCTCACCTGAATTTTTAAGAGAGGGAAGAGCATTATACGATAACCTTTATCCAAGCCGTGTTATTGTTGGAACAAATCTTGCAGACGAGAGATTGAATACAAAAGCTCATGAGTTTGCTGATTTATTAAAGCAGGGCGCTAGAAAAGAAAACATAGATACATTATTTATGGGGTCAACAGAAGCAGAAGCAGTTAAGCTTTTCGCAAATACATATCTTGCTCTTAGAGTTTCATATTTCAATGAGCTTGATACATATGCAGAAATCAAAGGCCTTAATACAGCAGATATTATTAATGGCGTATGTCTTGATCCACGTATTGGTGATATGTACAATAACCCATCATTTGGTTATGGCGGATACTGTCTTCCAAAGGATACAAAGCAGCTTCTTGCAAACTATGAAGATGTACCAGAAAATCTTATTGAAGCTATCGTTGAAGCCAATAAGACAAGAAAAGATTTCGTTGCGGATAGAGTATTAGATAAAGCTGGATATTACAGCTATGCAGATCATAATCAGTATGATGCAAAGGAAGAGAAGAGTGTTACAGTAGGTGTTTACAGACTTACTATGAAGGCTAGCTCAGATAATTTCCGTCAGAGTTCAATCCAGGGAATTATGAAGAGAATCAAAGCAAAGGGTGCTAACGTAATTATTTTCGAGCCAACTCTTGAAGATGGAACTACATTCTTTGGAAGTAAAATTGTAAATGATATTAATAAGTTCAAAGAAATGTCAGATTCAATTATTGCCAATAGATATGACAGCGTTTTAGATGACGTATCAGAAAAGGTTTATACAAGAGATATTTTTAGAAGGGATTAAATGAAACGAGTTCTTGCAATAATTGGTGTAATACTAATTTTGGCCTTATATGTTTTAACATTTATTTTTTCGATAATTGATGATCCTAAGACTATGAGTTTCTTCAGGGCATCTGTTGCAATGACAATACTTATTCCTGTTATGATATACGGCTATCAGCTTGTATATAGAGTATTAAAAGGGAATGATACAAAAGGGGAAGAGAAATAATTTATCTGGGGGGATATTAAATGATATTGTTTGAATTATACAGACAACTTGATGTTCGTATGTATCAAACGATTGCATCTCTTGACGCCACATTTGGCGCCTGTGCTAAGTACATAATGCAGGATGATTCACTTGTAATACTAGGGTCAGATCATTCTGTTCGTCTTAATATGGCAAATAAGGAAGCCACTATTGATAATCCTATTAAAAACTGGGACCTTGAGACAGAACCTGTTTTATGGTTTTCAGAAGGCTCAGCAGAAAGTGCAGTTGTAAGGGCTATCAATAATGCATTTCGTCAGTGGCTTGACATTGATCCATTTAAATCAAATGAAGATTATTTCCTTGCTCTTGAGGAAATAAATTCAAATATTTCAAAGTACAATTTACGCATACTTGTTGATAGTAATGGTATGTGTATTTACTGCGATGAAAAAATTATTTCTTTTGAACAGGCAATAGAAATTATTTCTGAAACAGATCTTTCTATTGAGCAGAATGCAAATCTTGAAAATGTACTTGCTTATGCTCAACAGGAAAAGGGAATGGGTCAGCTTGCTAACGCAATTCCATATTACGAACAGATTCTAAGGGCTACATCAAGACCAGATTTACTATTTACAATTGCAGCCTTTGAGCTTGCAGAATGTTATTACTTTATTGGAAATTATGATCGTGCAGTATCTTTATACTATAGATGTAATCTTGAGTTCATTGTTAGTGAGGATGATTTCTATATTCATTTAGGACACGCTTTACTTGATGTAAAGATGAAAAAGTATGAGCGTGAGATCAAAATATACTATCGTTCGAAGCTTGATCCAGATTACGTTCTTACTCATGGAGATGCCGTAGCAGGTGCTGCAAGAGAAGTTGCAGGAGTATTTGCTGAGTACGAAGAAACATGTCTTGAAATGGGTAAGAAGAAGTATGCTGAACATAGAAATCACTTGCCAATTGGGGCAGATGATATAGATGAGCTTTTAGTTCATGATGAAGAGGAAGAGAAGGAAGAAGTAAGACCTATTAAGATTTATGAAGGAATAAAACTTACGACTCCTCTTGTTACAAAAAATGTTAAGAAAAAATCAGATAATGAATTGTTTGCTGAAGCTCTTGATTTATATATAGCAGGAGATTACCAGAAGGCCTTTGACATATACTACCTTATTTCTAAAGAGGTACCTGAGGATTCTGATTATTTCACATGGGCACAGTTCCAGATGGGTAAACTCTACTGTATATTTGATGACTATGAAAACGCAAGAGAAGCACTTTTAAAATGTGATCCAAATAGATTTGGTATGGTGTATAGACAGGATGATTTCCTTGTACTATATAAACATGTTGTTACAGTATGTGATGATTTTGAAAGTGATATAAATTATAGAAAACTTATAAGAGGACGATTTGATTTTTACTTTGCACAGTATGATAGTGAATACAATCAGATGCTTAGAGATCACAGATTAGTAAAGAAATTTGTTCAGTATGAAAAAGATTGTATAGCTGATGCAAAAGAAGAATTCAGAGACATCTTGATTGAATATAATCTATATGATGATAAACCTAAAAAAAGGCGATTATTTGGAAAGAAGAAGGGTTGAAAACCTTCTTCTTTTGTGTTAATATTGGAGAGTTGCTAGGTCAAATGATGGATAACCATGCATTTTGACCATAATAATCACGTTTGTGGATGTAATTAACCGGTGCCTGTTATCTTACGACGCACTAGACGATGGGTGGTAGTTACAGTAGAAGCAAACGGAAGAATTTAACCATACGGAGGTATAAAATGAGCGTTATTTCAATGAAGCAGTTGCTTGAAGCAGGTGTTCACTTTGGACATCAGACAAGACGTTGGAACCCTAAGATGGCTCCATACATCTACACAGAGAGAAATGGTATTCATATCATCGATCTTCAGAAGTCAGTAGGAATGGTTGACGATGCATACAATGCAATTTCAGATATCGTTTCAAATGGCGGTACAGTTCTCTTTGTTGGAACAAAGAAGCAGGCACAGGATTCTGTTAAGTCAGAAGCTGAGCGTTGTGGTATGTTCTACGTAAACGAGAGATGGCTTGGTGGTATGCTTACAAACTTCAAGACAATTGAGTCTCGTATTGCTAGACTTAAGGCTATCGAAAAGATGTCAGAAGATGGCACATTCGATGTTCTTCCTAAGAAGGAAGTTATCGGTCTTAAGAAAGAATGGGAAAAGCTTGAGAAGAACATCGGTGGTATCAAGAACATGACAAGAATCCCTGATGCTATTTTCGTAGTAGATCCTAAGAAGGAGCACATCTGTATTCAGGAAGCACATTCACTTGGTATTACTCTTCTTGGTATCTGTGACACAAACTGTGATCCAGAAGAACTTGATTTCGTTATCCCAGGTAATGATGATGCTATCCGTGCAGTTAAGCTTATCGTTTCAGCTATGGCTGATGCAGTTATTGAAGCTAACCAGGGTGAAGCAGTAGTAGATGCTGAAGAAGCACCTGCAGAAGAGGAGGCATAATATGGCAGCTATTACAGCAGCAATGGTAAAAGAATTAAGAGAAATGACTGGTGCCGGAATGATGGATTGTAAGAAGGCACTTTCAGAAACTGACGGAGATATGGATGCTGCAGTTGACGTTTTAAAGAAGAGCGGTGCAGCTAAGGCAGTTAAGAAGCAGTCAAGAATTGCAGCAGAAGGTATTACACGTGTTGCAGTTGATGGAAAGACAGCATGTGTTGCAGAAGTTAACTCAGAAACAGACTTCGTTGCAAAGAATGAAACATTCCAGGAATTCGTTCAGTTCGTTGTAGACAGCGCACTTAAGTCAGACTTACAGGGCGGTGCTAATGGAGAGGATATCGAAGCTCTTCTTGGCTTAAACGGTCTTAATGATGTTCTTGTAGAAAAGACAGCTACAATCGGTGAGAAATTATCTGTTAGAAGATTCGCTAAGGTTACAGGCGATGAAGTTGCTACATACATCCACGGTGGTGGAAAGATTGGTGTATTAGTTGCTTGTGAAGGCGCATCAGGAGATGCTGCTAAGGAAGCTCTTACAAACGTTGCAATGCAGATCGCAGCTATGAGCCCACAGTACATTTCAAGAGCAGAAATTTCAGATGAAGAGTTAGCTAAGATTAAAGATATCACAATCGAAAGCGCACTTAACGATGCATCAACTCTTCCAAAGCCAATCCTTAACGCATTATTCGGTAAGGTAGAAGCTGGTAACTTATTCTCAGCAGAAGATGCAGCAGTACTTGCAGAGAAGAAGAATGATAAGTATCTCTTCAACTTCTTATCAGAAGAAGCTAAGGCTAAGCTTGCTGAACTCGCTCTTGCTGACAAGGCTACATACGTTACAGATAAGATCTTCACAGGTCTTGTAGAGGGACGTATTTCTAAGCAGCTTAAGGAAATCTGCCTTATGGATCAGGTTTACGTTAAGGCTGAAGATGGAAAGCAGTCAGTAGCTCAGTACCTTACAACAGTTTCAAAGGATCTTAAGGTTACAAAGATGGTAAGATTCGAAGTTGGTGAAGGTATGGAGAAGAAGAACGAAGACTTCGCAGCAGAAGTTGCAGCTCAGATGAATGCATAATTCACATTAATTTATAATATTTACAGGACGCAGGTGTTTGCCTGCGTCTTGTTTTTTTCTGAATGTTTTCACTGAAGTAGCAGATACCTTATAGATAGAGATATGATATAATCACATAGATGAATACCCTTGATGAAAAAGAACAAATCAATGAAATAGCTATTGAGATAATGAATCTTGCAAGAGACGGCATACTTATGAATATGCGTTTCATGGATTTTGCATTATCGAAATTCCCTGTTGAATTAAGATCAGAAACTGGCAGACATTTATTTACTGGCAGTGCCCTTTATTATGATCCTATAAGGCTTTTAAGACAGGTTAAGGTAGAGAAAAATTATGGTGCAAGACTATATCTTCATACCCTTTTACATCTTATTTTTTATCATAGCTTTGAAGTGGATAAAAAAGATAGAAGGTTATGGGATTTGGCTTGTGATATTGCTGTTGAAAATACTATATTTGAAATGAACCTTCATATTATGAGGCTTTCAACAGATGATGCCCTAGAGCAACGCCTTAAAATGTTAAAAAAACAGGTCGGTGGCCTTAGCGCTGGAAAGATATATAAATGCTTTAGAGTTGATGAGCCATCAGATGAGGCTTTTGATGAATGGCATAAACTCACTTATCGTGATGAGCATATATTCTGGGATATAAAGGAAGAATTTGAGCTACGTTCAGATGAATGGAAAAAGATATCCGAGAGAATTAAAGCTGATTTAAAGAGCTTCAGTAAAGGCAAAAATAATGAGGCTATTGAGGAAAATATAAAAGAAGCTGTCAGAGAACGATATAACTACGAGGATTTTCTTAGTAAGTTTATGGTAATGGGAGAGAGCATTGGAATAAACGATGATGAATTTGATTACGTTTATTATACATATGGTTTAAAACTATATGAAAATATGCCTCTTATTGAGCCTCTTGAATATAAGGATGCAAAGAAAATAAAAGACTTTGTAATAGCTATTGATACTTCAGCATCCTGTAGGGGAGAATTAGTAGAAACATTTCTTAAAAAGACCTACAACATTATGCATACAAAGGAAACGTTTTTTTCTAAAATCAATGTCCACATTATTCAATGCGATAATGAAGTACAGTCTGATGATATAATAAGTAATCAGGATGAATTCGATGACTTTATAAAAAATGGAAAAATTAGAGGCTTTGGATCAACTGATTTTAGACCAGTATTTACATATGTTGATGAATTAAAAAATAAAGGTGAGTTTTCTGATTTAAAGGGGCTTATTTATTTTACTGATGGATTTGGTATATATCCTGAGAAAATGCCAGATTATGATACAGCCTTTATTTTTATAAATGATTATGATGAAACAATAAAGGTTCCACCATGGGCTATAAAGCTTATTTTAGAGGACGAAGACATAGAAAACTTTGAGGAGAAACCTAGAGTAAAATGAACATTAAAGAAGCTAAAGAGTACATAAAAGATACAGTAAAATTATATCTTAAAAAGGATGATGAAGGAGAATATAGAATACCTGTTGTAAGACAGCGTCCAGTATTTTTACTTGGTGCACCAGGTATAGGAAAAACAGCGATTATGGAGCAGGTAGCTGAAGAACTCCATATTGCACTTCTTTCATATTCCATGACCCATCATACAAGACAGTCAGCACTGGGATTACCTTTTATTTCTCATAAAAATTATGAGGGAATGGAATACGATGTATCTGAGTATACGATGAGTGAAATTATCTCATCTATTTATGATGTTATGGCAAAGTCAGGTATAAAAGAAGGTATTCTTTTCTTAGATGAAATAAACTGTGTATCAGAAACTCTTGCTCCATCAATGTTACAGTTCCTTCAGTATAAGGTATTTGGAAGACATGCTGTACCGGAAGGGTGGGTTATTGTTACCGCGGGAAATCCTCCTGAATATAATAAATCAGTAAGGGAATTTGATGTGGTGACTCTTGATAGACTTAAAATCCTTGATGTTTCACCAGACTATAATGTATGGAAAGAATATGCAAAGGAGCGCGATCTTCATACTGCGATTTTAAATTATCTTGATATAAATAAAGAAGATTTTTATGGAATAGAAACTACAGTAAATGGCAAAAACTATATTACTGCAAGAGGCTGGGAGGATCTTTCCAAAATTCTTTCTTTATACGAAGAGGAAGGTATAAAGGTTGAGGAAAGCCTTATTGAGCAGTACATAAGAAATGATAAGGTAGTTAAGCAGTTTTCTGCATATTATGATTTGTACATAAAGTACCAGAATGACTATAGAGTTGATGAAATTTTAGCAGGCAAGGTTAATGAACAGGTAAAAGATAAAGCAAGAAAAGCTTCGTTTGATGAAAGACTTTCTCTTATGGGAATGCTTATTGATTCAGTTACCCATGAAATAAGAGATAATATGCTCTCAGCTGATGTTTTGACAGAACTTTTAGGACCACTTCGTGCACTTAAGGCAAAATCAGAAGAAGGTGTAAATGCAGAAGAATTTATTAACCTTTTATTTATGCAAAAGGAAGCAAGAGAAAAGTCATATGAATCATTAAAGCTTGCTGGCGCAATGTCTGATAGAGATAAGAGAAAAAATAAAGAAATAATTAAGTTTTTAAATGATTTATTTAAAGAAGTAAGTCATAGTTCAGATAAGGACTCAAGAGAATTATTTATGCAGTTAAAGGCTATATATGATGGAAAGGTATCTAAATATAAGATTGCCACATCAATGGTTTCTAAAAAGCTTCATAATTTATTTGTATTTACTGAGGATGTATTTGGCAGTGGAAATGAAATGCTTATTCTTATGACAGAACTTACAGTGCAAAAAGATCCTGTTAAGTTCATAAGCACATATGGTTCAGAAGACTATTCAAAGCATAATGAAGACATGATGATAAGCGATAGGGGAGACGAAATTCTTGAAAAGATTAGTAACCTCCAGCTATAAAACTATACAAATAAATCATGGCAATCTTACTTATGCAGTAGATAACAATGAGGTTTACATAATATCGTATTCTGGTCATGATACAGAAATAATTATTCCAGAACTTATAGAAGACTGCCCTGTTGTATGTATTGCAAAAAAAGCTTTTTTAAGCAATAAACTTGTAAAAGAAATAAGCCTTCCAAAATCAATTTATGAGATTGGGGACTGGGCTTTTGCAAGGTGCGATAGATTAAAGAAAGTAAGTATTCCATTTAAAAATCTAAATCTTGGGCAGAGTATTTTTCTTGACTGTATTTCGCTTGAACAGATTATTGATGCAAGGGGAAGCGATAGCGATAAAAAGACTGTAGACGTATCATATTTACTGGCTGCGACTATGGGAATATTAGATGCATTTTATTTATTTGATCTTGAAGCTGCTGGAACACCTGAGTGGTTTAAGCAGTGGGATGTTAGAATGAAAAATAAAATGGAAATGGATGATTCTGACGGTTTTTCAAAAATGCTTTTATGTGGCGAAGAGGACTATGGTAGTAATGAAACAGATCCAGAGTATTATAAGCATCTAAAAAGAATGGCAAAGGTCAGAGTGGCAATGCTAAGGCTTATGCATGACTATAGTCTTGATAGAGAAGTAGCAGATAATTTATTAAAATATCTCCTTATGCACATTAAAGGAAATAAACATGAAGAAACATGGAAGGTAGTACTTGATGAGCATGGAGATGATAAAGCTTACTATGAGTTTTTAACTGAAATAGGTGCTGTGAATGAAAATAACCTTCAGGATATGCTATCTGATCTTGGGGATAGGCATACAGAAATGAAGGCATTTCTTATGAAATATAATGATAAACTAAATGAAGGCAAGGATGCGTTTTCTGCATTTGAACTGTAAATATTAGTAGAAATATTTAATAAATGGTGTATACTTTTACGTAGGTATTAAATTTTTATTGGAGGGGAATATGAATTTAGCACAACAGGAATATTTAAGAAGGTTTTGTGAAGGAAGAGGTATCGATCAGGAGACTGCGATGCAGTATGAAATGGTTAAAGGAGTTATGAAACAGCTCGAAAACTCCAAGTCACCTGAAGTTAGAATATCTACAGAGTCAAATGTCAGCTGTAACTGTTCATAAAAATCAGGGGCGTGAAAGCGCCCCTGATTTATTTAATATTTTAATAAAGTTAGCTATACCTACTGTATTAGAAGAGGTTTTATCATCCCTTCTTCAGTATGTTGATACCGCTATGGTAGGAAGGCTTGGAGAAAATGCCACGGCTGCAGTCAGTGTAACAACGACTATAACGTGGCTTATTCACTGTGTTCCAGGCGCAATTAGTGTAGCTGCCATATCGCTTATTGCCCAGGCTGTAGGAAGTGGAGACTCTGAAATAATAAAGAGAGTATCAAGACAGCTGACACTACTTGTTTTTTATTCAGGTATAGCTATTGGTGTAATAACAGTAGCATTAAGCCCATATATCCCTATGTGGATGGGGGCAGATGTATCTATTAGAAAACAGGCATCAGTTTATTTTGCAATTATTTGTGCACCTATGATATTTAGGTGTGGTTCTAGAATATTTGGCGCAGCAATAAGGGCAACAAAAGATACGAAAACTCCTATGATAATTAATATGGGAGCCAATGTATTAAACATCATCCTTAACTATGTATTTATTTACATGATGGGACTTGGTGTTAATGGAGCTGCATATTCAACGGCGATTTCATTCTCTCTTGGTGGAATCGTAATGTATATTTTCTACAGAAATAATAAAACTCTAAATGCAAAGGGATTTACATTAAAGCCAGATGTAGAAGTATTAAAAAAAGTATCAAAGGTTGCTGTTCCAGTAATGTGTACAAACTTTACATCATGTGCTGGATATGTTGTTTTTGCATCTCTTGTTACAGGAATGGGAAATACAATATTTGCAGCCCATTCAATTGCAGTTACAGCTGAAACAATCTTTTATATTCCAGGATATGGTTTAAGGACAGCCACATCTACGCTTATTGGAATATCAATTGGTGAAAACAATCAGCATAAATTTGATCTTGTATCAAAGCTCAGTATTATTGTCACTGTTATTGGAATGTGTATAAGTGGTGCTATTTTGTATGTTGTTTCATATCCACTTATGTGCTTCTTTACAAGTAGTGCAAGGGTAGCCGAAATAGGCGCTGAGATGTTAAGACTTGTTTCATTTTCTGAACCATTCTTTGGCTTGATGATTGTAACAGAGGGTATTTATTATGGAATGGGAAAAACAAAATATCCATTTATAATCGAGACTTTTTGCATGTGGGGTATACGTATTTTATTCACCTTTATTGTCGTAAGGGTATGGAATCTTGGACTTAGGGAAGTATGGTACTGCATGATTGCAGACAATGTTGGAAAGGCAGTACTTTTAGCAGTAACCCTACTATCTAAAAATATGCGAAGCATTGAAGACGCAAAATTGTAATGGCATATTAGTTGTGATAAAATATTTAGTTGGTGTGAAATAGCATCATTTATAGTAAGTAACATAGTGTTTTTTATATATGGAGGCAAATATGACAAAGATAGATATTATTTCAGGCTTTTTAGGTGCTGGAAAAACTACACTTATTAGAAAGCTTATTGAAGAAGTTTTTAAGGGTGAGAAATTAGTTCTTATTGAGAATGAATATGGTGAAGTTGGTATTGATGGTGGATTTTTAAAAGATTCAGGAATCCAGATTTCAGAAATGAATTCAGGATGTATCTGTTGTACATTAGTTGGCGATTTTGACAAAAATTTAAGAGAAGTAATCGCTACATATACACCAGACAGAATATTAATTGAGCCATCAGGTGTTGGTAAATTAAGTGATGTAATGACATCGGTTATCAAGCTTGAAGAGGAGTTAGATGTTAAATTAAATGGCCTTGTAACTGTTGTAAATGCTATTAAGGCAAAGAAGCAGATGAAGGCTTTTGGTGAATTCTTTAATAACCAGATTGAATATGCAACAACAATAGTTCTTTCAAGAACACAGGGAATGGATGAGGCTAAGCTTGAAGAGTGCGTAAAGGATATGCAGACACTTAATTCAAAAGCAGCAATTATTACTACTCCTTGGGATTCTATTAAAGGTGAAATGATTCTTAAAGTATTAGAAGGTCAGGATAACCTTGAGATGAAGACTCTAGCAGAAGCTGAACATGAAAGACATGAGCATGAGCATCATCACCACCACGATCACGACCATGAGCATGAACATCATCATGAACATGGAGAGGACTGTACATGTGGATGTCATGACCACGACCATGAACATCATCACCATCATCATGCAGATGATGTATTTATTAGCTGGGGTAAGGAAACACCTCATAAGTTTGAAAAGGCTACAATTGAGAATGCCATGAAGAAGTTTGCTGAAACAGAGGATTATGGTATTGTAGTTCGTTCGAAGGGTATTGTTGAGTCAACAGATGGTGAATGGATTTACTTTGACTTTGTTGATGGCGATTATGAACTTCGTACAGGAGAACCTGATTATACAGGCCGTCTTGTAGTTATTGGTGCAGAACTTAAAGAGCACGAAATCGAAGAGTTATTTGGATTATAATTTGCGAAAGATGTAGGATACTATGGCAGTAAAAGAAATACCGGTTTATTTATTTACCGGATTTATGGATAGTGGAAAAACTAAAATAATAAATGATACTCTCTATGGCAGTGAGTTTGCAGCAAATGATGAGAAGGTTCTTGTAATATGCTGTGAGGACGGTGAGCTTGAGTATGATGAAGAAAAGCTTAAGACAGTAAATGCTTCTCTTGTCATGATGGAAAATGAAGAAGAGTTTACACCAGAAAACCTTAAGTCTATAACTGATGAGTACAATCCAGACTGTATATTTATTGAATATAATGGTACATGGCCTGTGTCTAAGTTATATCAGATGGATAAGCCAAAGGAGTGGGTTCTTGCTCAGTCTATTGCAACTATTGATTCTACAACATTTGAAATGTATCAGACTAATATGCGTCAGATGATAAGCGAGCAGTACATGTATGCTGAACTTGTTTTCATAAACAGATGTGATGCTAATACTCCAAAGAATAAATTCAGAGGATATATTAAGGGTGTAAATAGACCAGCTCAGATTGTATATGAACTCAAAGATGGAAGCATTGATGAGAATGAAGAACTTCCATTTGATATTAATGCAGATGTAATAGAAATAACAGATGCAGACTATGGTATATGGTTTATGGACTGCATGGATAATTACAAAAAGTATGATGGTAAAACTGTACACTTTTTGGGACTCGTTTATAATCCTGAAGATGGTAAGTTAAGACGTAATGTATTTGTACCAGGACGTTTTGCTATGACATGCTGTGCAGATGATATTCAGTTCCTTGGAATGAAGTGTAAATATGACAAGGCATATGAACTTGCTCATAGAAGCTGGGTTGATATTACTTGCAAAATAAAAGTTGAATTTACTAAAGAATATAAAGGAATGGGACCAGTTCTTTATCCAGTATCAGTTATTCCAGCTGAGAAGCCAGAAGATGAACTAGTTTATTTCTCATAAGAGGCAGATGTGGCTATAAGAGATGTACTTGATAACAAAAGAATATTAATATTCGGATATGGCCGTGAAGGTAAGTCTACAGAGACTTATATTAAAAATCACGTAAACTTCAAAAGCCTTGACGTATTTGAGGGTAAGATTGAAGACATTGACGAAGATAAGTATGACATTATTATAAAAAGTCCTGGAATAGTAATGCTTGAGCATAATGATAAATATTCATCTCAAACAGAGCTTTTTATTAATGAATATCATGATCAGATTGTTGGTATTACAGGTACTAAAGGAAAGAGTACTACATCAGCAATGCTTGCTCATACCCTTAGTGAGTGCGGAAAAAATGCTATACTTCTTGGAAATATTGGTAAGCCATGCTTTGATATGATAGATGAAATATCAGACGACACTATTGTTGTATTTGAGTTATCATGCCATCAGCTCTTGCATATAGATAGAGCACCTCATATTGCGGTATTTCTAAATCTGTTTGAGGAACATCTTGATTACTACGGTACCATGGATAAATATTTTGGAGCAAAGGCGAATATTATTTCTCATCAGAATGCTTTTGACATTGCCTACATTGGAGAAAATGTTCCAGAAATTTCATCAGATACTGAAAAGCATATTATTTCAAGTATCGAGCATGATTTCAATTTATCTATACCTGGAGAACACAATAAACTTAACGCAGAATTCGTATTTAGAATTGCAGTAGATGAATTCGGCTGTGATATTAAGGATGCTATTGAGGCAATTAATTCATACAAAGGATTGCCCCACAGACTTGAATATTTTGCAGAAATAAATGGCGTAAAATATTATGATGATTCAATATCTACAATACCTGAAGCTGCCATAAGTGCGGCAATAAGCATACCTAATGCAAAGACTATAATTGTTGGAGGTATGGATAGAGGCATTGATTATGATATTTTAGTTGATTTCATAAAAGAGAGAGAAGATATATTATTTATTCTCTGTTATGCGACTGGTGAGAGAATCTATAAAGAAGTTAAAGAGCGCAGTAACTGCATTATGACAGAAGACTTACATTCTGCAGTTAAAGTTGCAAAAGATAAAACAGCATCAGGAAATGCCTGTGTTTTATCGCCAGCAGCACCTTCCTATGGATACTTTAAAAACTTCGAAGATAGAGGAAATCAGTTTAAAGAAATGGTAAAGGCATAGGGGTTTACAAAAATAACTTATTAGCCGATAATATTATTGTAAAAGTGTTTAGGCATGGATGCCGGTTTTTTTCAAAGGAGTGATAGTATGTCATTAAATATTATGAATACAAATGTTTCCACACTTTTTGGTACAGGTAATAATCAGAATAATTCTTCATTAGATATGTCTAATGTACTTTCTGAATATGCATCAATTAAGAATGGAAGTTTTGCAAGACTTGCTAAACAGTATTATTCAGATGGAAAGAAGCCATCAAAGGATATTTCAGGCAAGTTCAGCGATGAAACAAATACAACAATAAAAGAAAATAAATCAATGATTTCTGATGCTGGAAGCTTAAGATCAGCAATCAGTGCTTTATCAAGTGATGATAAGCTCTTTACTGAAAAAATAAAAAAGAAAGATGAAAATGGTAAAGAGACAGAAACATTAGATTACGATAAGATCTATAAAAAAGTCAGCAAATTTGTAGATAGCTATAATGCAATGATAAAGTCTGGTGGGGATTCAGATGACACAACAGTTCTTCGTAATACCCTTAACATGACAAAAACTACTCAGAGAAGTATGTCAATGCTTCAGGATGCAGGATTTACAATTAATGCTGATAATACACTTTCAATAGACGAAGATGATCTTAAGGCAGGAGATATGCAGTCTCTTAAGAGCCTCTTTGGAACATCATCAGTTTATAGCAAATCAATAGATGCATTTGCTACTAATATTGCTTCTCAGTCAGCACAGAATGTTTATAGCCTTGGCGGATATAATTCTGACGGTGCTTATAAACAGGCGCTGAATGGCATATATAATACTACAGTTTAAAACGTAGTATTCATAAAAGTGGCGGATTGAGTTCCGCCCTTTTGCAAAAGTGGCGGAATTGGCAGACGCGCACGGTTCAGGTCCGTGTGGTAGCAATACCATGAGGGTTCAAGTCCCTTCTTTTGCAACAAGGTAGCTCGACCGAATGGTCGGGCTTTTTTGTTGCAAAGGAAGGGACTTATATTATTTTAGCATTAAAAACGCTCCAAGGTTTCCACGTTGCCCATTTGTTTTTCTATGTGAGAATAGAAGCTCAGAATTACAACATGTACATACATTTGTTAGTGATATGTGTTCTGGAAGAATTCCAGCGTCTAAAAAGACCCTAATATTTGCTTCCCATAAATTTAACTGATATTTTCCAGCTGGCTTTTTAGCAAGAATTACTTTTTTATATTCATTTTTATTTAAATCAGCATAATCGGGAATCGAATTATGTAAACCAAATTCCTCGATAAATCTTTCGGCCACATCTTCCGATATTTCATAGCAATCCATACATATAGATGGTCCTATTGCAACAAGAATATCTCTAGGATTAGAACCGTATTCCTTTGCCATAGCTTCAATAGTTTCTTTTCCAATTCTTGTTACAGTGCCTTTCCAGCCAGAATGTGATAGGCCAATAGCCTTATTAACAGGATCAACAAAATAAAGTGGCACACAGTCAGCATAAAATGTTGATAGGCATATCCCCTTAACGTTAGTAATCATTCCATCAACGTCAGAATAATCAAGGGGCTTTGTGATTCCCTTTCCCTTATCAGCTTCAGTAATAACACGTACATTATTTGTATGAGTCTGATGGGAAAGCACTATGTCATCTATTGTAATGTGCATTTCTTTTGCAACACGCCTAAAATTTTCAGTTACATTTTCATCATCATCACCTCTTGTATATGACAAGTTAAGAGATGATAGATGGTCCTTACTTACACCACCAAGTCTTGTTGTAAAAAGATGACTTATAAAAGGCAATTTATCAAGAGCTTCATAAGAAAAATAGGGTATGACATTACCTTCGTTATATTTAATTTTTGAGTATTCATGATTAATTGTTTTCATAAAAAAATTATATAAAAAATTTGTAAAAAATAAAAGGAAATTAGGTTACCTCACAGAATAATAGATATAGAGGGTTATTTTATGACAATTCGTGAACAAATTGAAGCTAGAGAAATAGAAAATTTAAGCCCATATGCATCTTTATCAAAGAACTCCATGGGTAGAGATTATAACGAAGAAGAGTGTGATATCCGCCCAGTATATCAGAGGGACAGAGACAGAATTCTTCATTCAAAATCATTTAGAAGACTTAAGGATAAGACCCAGGTATTTTTAACTCCTGAAGGCGATCATTATAGAACGCGACTTACTCATACACTTGAGGTGTCACAGAATGCTAGAACTATCGCCAAAGCCCTTAGACTTAACGAGGATTTAGTTGAGGCTATAGCTCTTGGCCATGACCTTGGTCATACACCTTTTGGACATGCTGGTGAAAGAGCCTTAGCAAGGGTTTGTCCAGAAGGCTTTGAACATAACGTTCAGTCAGTAAGAGTTGTTGAAGTTTTAGAAAAAGATGGCAGAGGTCTTAATCTTACAGTTGAAGTAAGAGATGGTATATTAAATCATCAGACAAGCTCTATGCCTCATACTCTTGAAGGAAAAATTGTAAGACTTTCAGATAAAATAGCATACATTCACCATGATATGGATGATGCAATAAGAGGAAAAATCTTATCAGAAGAAGATATTCCGACTGAACTCCGTAAAACTCTTGGTAACACAACAACAAAACGATATGACCGTTTTATCCATGACATTATTACAAATAGTGAAGGCAAAGATGACATCTTAATGTCTGATGAAATTCACGAAGCAATGATGGAAATAAGACAGTTCATGTTTGATAACGTTTACCAGAATCCTATAGTTAAAGCCGAGGAAGCAAAAGCCGAAAGACTTACTGAAAACCTTTATTATTATTATCTTGAAAATTCAGACGAGCTTCCTGATGAATACAGACAGCTTGTCAATGAAAGAGGAGACAGTATGGTGAGAGTAGTTTGTGACTACGTATCATCAATGTCAGATAGATTTGCAATAAATAAGTTTCATGAAATATATATGCCAGATTCCTGGAAGGACTAAACAGTGTATTATCCTGATGAATTAGTTGAGGAGATCCGTTCAAGAAACGACATTGTTGATGTAATCGGATCTTACGTCCATTTACAAAAAAAGGGAAGTAATCATTTTGGATTATGTCCTTTTCATAATGAAAAATCAGGTTCGTTTTCTGTATCAGCTCCTAAGCAGATGTATCACTGTTTTGGATGTGGGGCCAGTGGTAATGTAATTACTTTCATAATGAAATATGAAAATTTTACATTTCCTGAAGCAATAAAACTTCTTGCTGATAGAGTTTCGATAAAACTGCCAGAGCTTGAATATTCGGCAGAAGCAAGAAAAAAAGATGAATTAAAGAATAGTCTTCTTGAAGTAAATAAGGAAGCAGCGAAGTTCTATTATTATCAGCTAAGAGATGAAAGCGGCAAAATAGGTCTTGATTACTTTAAAGGAAGAGGCCTATCAGATGAGACAATAAAAAACTTTGGACTTGGATTTGCAAGAGTTGGTAAAAACTCAATGTATTCATATCTTAAGAATAAAGGATTCTCAGATGATGTTCTTGCAAAAAGTGGTTTATTTAATATAGACGAAAAAAGAGGCGCACTTGATAAATTCTGGAACAGAGTAATATTTCCTATTATGGATGTTAATCACCGAGTAATTGGTTTTGGTGGCAGAGTAATGGGAGACGGAAAGCCAAAGTATCTAAACTCCCAGGATACGCCAGTGTTTGATAAAGGTAGAAACCTTTATGGTCTTAATTTTGCAAGGAGTAGCCGAAAAAAACAGCTCATTATTTGCGAAGGTTATATGGATGTAATAGCACTGCATCAGGCTGGATTTAATCAGGCAGTGGCATCTCTTGGAACTGCACTTACATCTGGACATGCCAGTCTTTTAAGACGATATACAGATGAAGTCTTACTAACTTATGATTCAGACGAAGCCGGAATATCAGCAGCGCTGAGGGCCATCCCAATATTAAAGGGTGTAGGTCTTAGTGCAAAAGTAATTGATATGAGGCCTTTTAAGGACCCAGATGAATTCATCAAAAATCTTGGCGCAGAAGAGTTTCAGAAGAGAATCGAAAACGCAGAAAATAGTTTCTACTATGAGATTCGAATGCTTGAGAGGGATTATGATTTAAATGATCCTGAAAGTAAGACGAAGTTCTTTAACGAAGTTGCAAATAAGATTTTACGATTTGAAGACGAGTTAGAGAGAGATAATTACATAGAAAGCATTTGTAATAAATATTCCATAAACCAGGAAAGTCTTAAGAAGCTTGTTGGAAAACAAGCAATGAAGAATGAAGGCATAAAGGTTTATGATAGGCCAAAGTCAGGAATCAGTTCAGAAAAGAAAGATCCAAATGAGGGTGGCAGAAAGACCCAGAGACTTTTACTTTCCTGGATATGTGAAGATCAGAATGTATATAACATGGTAAAGAATTACATAGATGTGTCAGACTTTACTGAAGAAATATACAGAAAGGCCGCAGAATTATTATTTGAACAAATAAACAATGGTGAATTAAACGAGGCCAAAATCATAGGGTGTTTTACTAACGAAGAAGAACAGACAGAAGTGGCATCCCTGTTTAATACACCTAGAGAAGAAACTGACGAGGCTGAAAAGAGCAGGTCTTTAAAACAGCTTGTTATAAGGCTTAAGCAAGTTAGTTTCGATAAAAAAGCATCTGAAACATCTGATGATGCAGATGCATTAATGAAAATGTTTGAAAACAAGAAGAAGCTTGAAGAACTTAACAAAGTTTCTTTTGAATTTAAGGAGGTTTAGCAATGGATGAGAACACACAGGCTCAATTTAGTGAAAGATTAAATTCACTTGTTGAGATAGGAAAAAAGAAAGGATTACTTGAAAATCAGGAAATAATAGATCATTTTAAAGGTCTTGCAATTCCTGAGGATGCATTTGATAAGGTATACGAATTTTTAGAGCAGAATGGTGTAGATACACTTAAAATTTCTGAGGAAGAAGATGACGTCTCTGATGAAGAAATCATGCTTGATGTTGAAGATGAAGTTGATGTTGAGAACATTGACCTTTCAGTTCCAGACGGCGTATCTATAGAAGACCCAGTAAGAATGTATCTTAAGGAAATTGGTAAGGTACCACTTCTTTCAGCAGAAGAGGAAATAGAGCTTGCCCAGAGAATGGAAAAGGGTGATGAAGAGGCTAAGAAGCGTCTTGCAGAGGCAAACCTTCGTCTTGTTGTAAGTATTGCAAAACGTTACGTTGGTCGTGGAATGTTATTCCTTGATCTTATTCAGGAAGGTAACCTTGGTCTTATTAAGGCTGTTGAGAAGTTTGACTACACAAAGGGATACAAGTTCTCTACATATGCAACGTGGTGGATTAGACAGGCTATTACAAGAGCCATTGCAGACCAGGCTAGAACAATTCGTATTCCGGTTCATATGGTAGAAACAATTAATAAACTTATTAGAGTATCAAGACAGCTTCTTCAGGAGCTTGGTCGTGAGCCATCACCAGAAGAAATTGCTGAGCAGATGAACCTTCCTGTAGAAAGAGTTAGAGAAATATTAAGAATTTCACAGGAACCTGTATCACTTGAAACTCCTATTGGTGAAGAAGAAGACTCACATCTTGGTGATTTTATTCAGGATGATAATGTTCCAGTTCCAGCAGAAGCAGCTGCATTTACTTTACTTAAGGAACAGCTTGTAGAAGTACTTGGTACACTTACAGAAAGAGAACAGAAGGTATTAAGACTTCGTTTTGGACTTGATGATGGTAGAGCCAGAACACTTGAAGAGGTTGGTAAAGAATTTAACGTTACTCGTGAAAGAATTAGACAGATTGAAGCAAAAGCTCTTCGTAAATTAAGACATCCATCAAGAAGCCGCAAGCTTAAGGATTATCTTGATTAATATGGTGAAACTTTCAGAACGATTAAAATGTGTTGCAGAGCTTATAACTCCAGGCCTAAAGGTTGCAGACATAGGCTGTGATCATGGATACCTGCCAATATATCTTATACAAAATGGCATTTCAGATTCAGTTATTGCTTCTGATGTAAATGTTGGACCCCTTGAAAAGGCAATAGATAATATTGAAACATATGGACTAAGTACATCAATTGATACAAGGTTATCTGATGGACTTAAGATGTTTGAGCCAGAAGAGGTTCAGTGCATTGTAATGGCAGGTATGGGTGGAAACCTTGTTATTGACATCTTAAATGATGGAGTTGCTGTTACAGATGAAGCTAAAGAACTTATTTTACAGCCACAGTCAGATATAGAAAGAGTTAGAAGATATCTTCAAAGTAATGGATTTATTATTGTATCAGAGTCCATGGTATTTGAGGATGGTAAGTTCTATCCGATGATGAAAGTAAAGCACGGAGAGCAACGTTGGGATAAGGATGTATATTTTATATATGGAAAAATTCTTTTAAGAGAGAAAAATCCAGTATTACATCAATTTCTTATACAGGAAAAGGATTATCTTGTAGATTTGTATAGTAATTTATCATGTGCTGATCAGACAGAAAACGTGAGAACAAGACTTAGGGAAGTTGAAAGAAAACTCACATATAATGATGAAGCACTTGAAATTATTTCATCAGAAAATCCAGTAGAAATAGACAGGGTTTTAGTGTAGAGGGTTGTATAAAAAGTATGGGAGGTATTTAAATGAAGTGTTCTGACATTATTTCTAAAATCGAAGAAATGTCACCACCAGTGTATGCGCTTGACTGGGATAATATAGGCCTTCAGGTAGGCAGGCGTGAAAAAGAAGTAGGAACAGTTTATATTGCACTTGATGCTACAGATGATGTAATTCAAAAAGCCATTGAGTGTGAGGCAGATATGCTTATAACACATCATCCTATGATTTTTTCACCACTTAAAAAGGTTGTGGCAGATGATTTCATCGGAAGAAGAGTGTTACGTCTTGCTAAACATGATATTTCTTATTATGCAATGCATACAAACTTTGATGTTATGGGAATGGCAGATGCTGCCGCTGACATGATTGATTTAAATAAGCGAGATGTTCTAGATGTAACATTTGAAGATGAAATTGGTGAAGAAGGAATCGGAAGGGTTGGACGTCTTCCAGAAATAATGACACTTCTTGAACTTTGTGATTTTGTTAAAAAGAGCTTTGAAATAGATAATGTTAAAGTATTTGGGGAACTTGACAGTACATGCGAGTTTGCAGCTATTTCTCCCGGCTCAGGGAAATCAATGATAAAGAAAGCGATAAGAGCTGGTGCAGATGTTTTAATTACAGGAGACATCGATCATCACGATGGTATTGATGCAGTAGCACAGGGACTCAGTATTATTGATGCAGGGCATTTTGGAATAGAGAAAATATTTGTTCCATATATGGAAGAATTTATAAGAAGAGAAATGCCAGGCATTAAAGTATATACTAGTGATCTTATTGCACCATTTAAGGTTGTATAAATCGGTTTATTGGAGGGTAACAGTATGGCGAAGGTAATATTTGATGGTAAAACATACGAGTATGAAGTAGGTACATCTTATGAGAAAATTGCAGAAGATATGCAGAGTACTCAGGATAGTCGAATCATTCTCGTAAATGTTGACGGAAAATTAAATGAATTAAGTAAAACACTTGAAGGTGACTGCACAATAGATTTTAGAACTGTAAGTTCTAGATCTGGTTTCCATACATTTAGAAGAACAGCGTGTATTGTAATGCTTAAAGCTGTTAACGATTTATATGGAAAGCAGATTGAAAGAGTAAAAATAGAATTTTCTGTAAGTAAAGGTTATTACTGTACTGTTAATGGGACAGTAAATGTGGATAATGATTTTATAGAGAAAGTTAGCAAAAGAATGCAGGAAATAATCGATGCTAATCTTCCTATTACTAAAAAGTCTTATCATATATCTGATGCATTAAAAATATTTGCAGAAGCTGGAATGAAAGATAAGGAAAAACTCTTTAAATACAGAAGATCTTCAAGAGTAAATATTTATAGCATAGAAGACTACAAGGATTATTTCTATGGATATATGGCTCCATCTACAGGCTATGTAAATGCATTTAAGTTATATCAATTTGAGGATGGCTTTGTGCTTCAGATGCCTACAAAGGCTAACACAGAGGTTGTTCCACCATTTGAGCCACAGCTTAAACTCTTTAATACTATGAAGAAAGCTGATAAGTCTGGAATTGATCTTGGAGTTGAAACAGTTGGCGATTTAAATGAATGCATATGCAGAGGAGATTTTGAACAGCTTCGTCTCGTTACTGAAGCTTTGCAGGAAGGCAATATTTCAGACATTGCTACAGATATTGTTAATAGAGGAAAGATTAAGTTTGTTATGATTGCCGGACCTTCATCATCAGGTAAGACATCATTTTCATACAGACTTTCAACACAGCTTAAAGCCCATGGACTTAATCCACATCCAATAGGACTTGATAACTATTACGTTAATAGAGAAGATTGTCCAAAGGATGAAAATGGTAACTATGACTTTGAATGTCTTGAGTCATTAGATGTTGAGGGCTTTAATAAAGACATGACTAGACTGTTAAATGGTGAAACAGTAGATATTCCTGTATTTAATTTTAAAACAGGTCTTAGAGAATACCACAACAATTTCATGACTCTTAAAGAGGACGATGTTCTTGTAATTGAGGGTATTCATGGACTTAATGAGAAAATGTCATATACTCTTCCAAAAGAGAGTAAATATAAGGTTTATATCAGTGCTCTGACATCTCTTAATGTTGATGAGCATAACCGTATTCCTACTACGGATGTTCGTCTTATAAGACGTATGGTAAGAGATAACAGGACAAGAGGAACAAAGGCTTCAGGTACTCTTGCAATGTGGGAATCAGTTAGAAGAGGAGAAGAGAAATACATCTTCCCATTCCAGGAATTAGCAGATGCACATTTTAATTCAGCACTGTTATATGAGCTTGCAATACTTAAACAGTTCGCAGAACCATTGCTTTTTGGTATTGAGGAAAGTGATCCTACATACCATGAAGCACACAGACTGCTTAAGTTCCTTGATTACTTCTTAGGAGTAACAAGTGAGGATTTACCAAATAATTCACTTCTTAGAGAATTTGTTGGTGGTTCAGTATTTAATGTTTAAAAAATAAAGTCTGACAGATAATCGCTGCCTGATTTCAGGGAGAGGAAAGTCCGGGCTTCATAGGGCAGGATGCCGGTTAACGGCCGGTCGAGGTGACTCGAAGGAAAGTGCAACAGAAATTATACAGCCTATGTGCTTTGCGCAGGCAATGGTGAAATGGTAGAGTAAGAGCCTACCGCCGATGTGGTAACATGTCGGGTCAATGTAAACCCCATCCGAAGCAAGACCAAACAGAAGACGATACGGCGGCCCGTCGTGTTTTCGGGTAGGTTGCTTGAGCTTGCTGGTAACAGTAAGTCTAGATAGATGATTATCTGATACAGAACCCGGCTTATAGTCAGACTTTATCTTTTGTATATACGGTGAGTCGTAGTTTATATATATCAGGAGACAATATGTACTCAGTGATTTTTACATCTCAAATAATTGCAGTAGGGTTATCAGCAGCAAGTATACTATTGCTGACTTTTAAAAAGCCTAATCCATATTCGTCAATTATGCTTTTGGCTTTTGTGTGTGGATTATTCCAGAATGTAGGTTACTTACTTGAGGTAATAGCCTATGATGTTAATTCTGCCATGATTGCGGTAAAGGTTGAATACATTGGCGCTGCATTCATAATTAGTCTTATAACAATATTTATATTCAGATATTGCGATAAGAAGCTGCCAAAGGGATTCGAGTTAATCTTTTTAGTCGAGGGAATCTTTGTAGTATTAGGTGTATGGTCATATGAAAGAAATGATATGTACTATACTTCAGTTGACTTTGTGAAGGATAACGTATTTCCACACCTTGTACTTGGACATGGATGGCTTTATCTGTTATTTGCTATAACAGTTCTTTCTGAGTTAATTATTTGTATCTTTATTATTCTTATTTCTCTCATTAAGACTAAAGAGAAGAATATGAGAAGGAATTTCATTATCCTGTTAGTAGTTGTTATTATGCCACTTTTAGGATATGTTACAGCTGTTACAGGCTCTCTTAATGGCTACGATCCAACACCACTATCAATTTCCTTTGCTATTGCATTATTTGGATTTGCTATTGCAAAAAATCACGTATTCGATATTGCAGGTACAGCTTCAGAGACTATTATTGAAAACCTTAATGATGCGATTATTGTTGTAAATAATGAAAATGGATATGAAGGCTCAAACCTTAGAGCAAAGGAATTATATCCATACTTATATGATGTAAGACATGGTGAAATAATTACTGATAGTGCTGTAACTCAGCTTTTTGATACTAGTGGATCAAACGAAGTTACAATTAATAACCACATATACAATGTCCATATTAACCCAGTAATGGTTAAGGGAAGAAGTATTGGTAGAACAGCAGTACTATTTGATGTTACAGAAAATAAAATACAGCTTGAGAAGATGAGAGAAATCATGACAGAAGCTGATAAGGCAAATAATGCCAAGTCAGATTTTATTGCGAATGTTTCTCATGAAATCAGAACACCAATCAATGTTGTACTTGGTATGAGCGAAGTCCTTTTAAGAGACTATGCCAATAAAGAAACGGATGAATATGTTTTAAATATTAGAAAATCAGCAAACACACTTTTAAGTCTTATCAACGATATTCTTGATTTCTCGAAAATCGAAGCAGGTAAAATGGAAATCATTGAGAATGAATACGATGTTAAGCAATTGATTCAGGAAATTATTAGTGTATATCAGTTTAGATGTGAGAAGAAAGGACTTAAATTTAAGACTGAAGTCCCAGAAGATCTTCCAAGATATCTTATTGGTGATACAGTGAGAACTAAACAGATACTTAATAACCTGCTTTCAAATGCTGTTAAGTATACTGAGAATGGTGAGGTAAGATTTAAGGTAACATACAAGGTCAGAAGTGATTATGAAATGGATGTTATCATTGCCGTTGAAGATACAGGTATTGGTATTAGAAGAGAAGAACAGAGTAAAATCTTCCAGGGATTCTCTAGGCTTGACCCTAAGAAAACAAGTCATATTCAGGGTACTGGACTTGGACTTAACATTACAAAGCAGCTCGTTACACTTATGCATGGCGCAGTAAACTTTAAGAGCGATTATGAAAAGGGATCTGTATTTACAGTTGTTATTCCTCAGAAGATTTCAACAAATGCCAGAGAAACAATAGGTAATATTAACGATTCTGTTGTTAATGAAAAGGTATATTCAGCAGAGTTTATAGCTCCAGATGCGAAAGTTCTTATTGTTGATGATACTATTACAAACCTTATTGTTGCAAAAGAGCTCATTAAGAAGACAGAAATACAGGTTACAACAGCAACTAGTGGTGAGAAATGTCTTGAACTTTGTAGAGATAATCATTATGATATTATTTTCCTTGACCATAGAATGCCTGGAATGGACGGTATTGAAACATTCTCAAGACTTAAGCAGTCTGTCAATGAATGTTCAGATACTCCAGTTATTATGTTAACCGCAAATGCTATAGGTGATGCAAGAAATTATTATTTAAGTAAGAGCTTCACAGATTTCTTATCAAAGCCTATTTCATCACAGCAGCTTATTGAGCTTATATTAAAATATCTTCCTTCAGAATATGTACATAAGAAGGATAGTACAAATTAAAATTCGCTACATGAAGCGATTGATATATGGGGAAAAATAAATGAACGAATACATAGTTGAAATTGGTAAAAGATCAAAGGCAGCATCTTCTGTTATGGGTCTTTTATCAGAGGCAGATAAGAATAGAGGGATTAAAGCAGTAGCTGATGCTCTTGTAGATAATGCAGCAAAGATTATTTCTGAAAACGAAAAAGACGTAATTAAAGCAAGAGAAGCAGGAGTTAGTGAAGCCCTTGTAGATAGACTTTCTCTTAATGATGACAGAATAAAAGCCATGGCTGAAGGTTTACTTCAGATTATTGAGCTTAAAGATCCAATTGGAGAAGTTCTTTCGGAAAATAAACTTCCTAACGGACTTAATTTAGTTAAGGTCAGAGTTCCAATGGGTGTTATTGGAATAATTTATGAATCAAGACCAAATGTTACAGTTGATGCCTTTGGACTTTGCTTTAAAGCAGGTAGTGCAACAATTTTAAGAGGTGGTAGTGATGCAATTAATTCAAATATTGCAATTGTTAATGTTATAAGAGCTGCTCTTGAAAAAGAAGGATTACCTAAGGATTCAGTTATTCTTGTTGAAAAGACAGAGAGAGAAATTGCAACTGAATTCATGAAGCTTAATCAGTATGTAGATTTACTTATTCCACGTGGAGGTGCTGGTCTTATTCGCTCAGTACTTCAAAATGCAACAATTCCTGTTATAGAAACTGGAACAGGAAATTGTCACGTATATGTAGACGAAACAGCAAATCTTGATATGGCTGTAAAAATAATTGTTAATGCAAAGACTCAGAGAATGGGTGTATGTAATGCATGTGAATCATTAGTTATTAACTCAAAGATTGCAGAAAAAGCTGTACCTATGATTTACGAAGCTCTTGATAGCAAGAATATTGAAATAAGAGCAGTAGATATGGCTAGGGATATATGCAAGGGTTCATCAATGAAAACTGTTACAGAAGAGGATTTTGGAACAGAATATTTAGGACCATGTATTTCACTTCAGATTGTTGATAATGTTGATGAAGCAATTGCTCATGTTAACAAATATACGACTCATCATTCTGAGTGTATTGTTACAGAAAATGCAGAAAATGCTGAGAAATTCTTAAATGGAGTAGATGCTGCATGTGTATATTGGAATGCATCTACAAGATTTACAGATGGTTTTGAATTTGGATTTGGAGCAGAAATAGGAATAAGTACCCAGAAACTTCAGGCAAGAGGCCCTATGGGACTAAATGAAATCACCTCATACAAATACAAGATATATGGAGATGGACAGGTAAGAGGGTAAAAGGAAACCATCGATTCAAATACGTTTAAAAAGGCCATGCAACATGCATGGCCTTTTTCTATCTTAAGATATCAAGCTTAATTTACTTCCCAGTATATGCCTCTTCACAATACTTACATCTGTAAAGTTCCTTTTCTTCATCAGCAAGAACAAATATGTGAGATAATTCCTGCTCGATAGAAGTGATACAACGAGGGTTTTTACATTTGATTACGTTAGTGATTTGTTTTGGAAGATGTAAATCCTTCTTTTCAACTATTTCTCCATCCTTAATTACATTTACTGTAATTTTATGATCAATAAAACCAAGAATATCAAGGTCTAGTAAATCAATATCACATTCAACCTTAAGGATGTCCTTTTTACCCATTTTATTACTTTTGGCATTTTTAATGATTGCCACTGTGCAATCTAGTTCATCAAGCTTTAAGTCATGATATATCTGAAGACTTTTACCAGCATCTATATGGTCAAGTACAAAACCTTCTTCAATTTTACCTACGTTAAGCATATCTGTACCTCTTTTATTTTAAACTAATTCAAGTAGTGTGAGAATAAGTGCCATTCTAATATAAACACCATACTGAGCCTGTTTGAAGTATGCAGCTCTAGGATCGTTATCAACTTCAATAGAGATTTCATTTACTCGTGGAAGAGGATGGAGTACTAACATATCATCTTTGGCAAGCTCCATTTTCTCTTTTGTGAGTATATAGAAATCTTTAAGTCTAATATAATCTTCTTCATTAAAGAATCTTTCTCTCTGTACTCTTGTCATATAGAGAAGATCAAGATCAGGCATTACATCATCAAGCTTTACAACTTCTTTAAACTCAATATTATTTTTGATTAAAACATCTTCTCTAATGTAATCAGGTATTCTTAACTCATCAGGAGAGATGAATACGAACTTTACATTCTCATATCTGATAAGTGCAGAAATAAGAGAATGTACTGTACGGCCAAACTTTAAGTCACCGCAAAGACCAATTGTAATGTTATCAAGACGACCTTTTAATGATTTAATTGTTAAAAGATCGGTTAATGTCTGAGTAGGGTGCTGATGACCACCATCACCGGCATTAATAATTGGAATACGTGACTTTGTCATTGCAACCATAGGAGCACCTTCTTTAGGATGTCTCATGGCACAAATGTCTGCGTAGCATGAAATTACTCTTATTGTATCTGATACACTTTCACCCTTAGAAGCAGAAGATGAGTCTGCAGAAGCAAACCCTAGAACCTGTCCTCCAAGTCTCATCATTGCTGATTCAAAAGAAAGTCTTGTTCTAGTACTTGGCTCATAAAAACATGTTGCAAGAATTTTTCCATCACATGCGTGAGCATATTTGGCGGGATTTGCTTCTATGTCATTAGCAATCGCCATAAGCTTATCAAGTTCCTCAACTGACATATCAAGAGGACTCATTAAATGTTTCATTTTTTCCTCCTTGCATTAAAAAAGCGAAGAAAAAATCTTCGCCTTTAAATTATTTGAAAGTTAATAAATCTGAAACTGTTTTTCTCTTTGGAGCATCTGGGGAAACAGCTGGATGACCAAGAGCAATGATACAGGAAATATCCTGAACTTCAGGCAATTCAATTGCCTCTGCAATGGTATCATCAAAAAGTCCCATTATAACAGTTCCTAAACCAAGTTCATGAGCTGCTAAACAAAATGTCTGTGTTGCAATACCTGCATCGAACATTTCCCAGCCTGAACCTTTGCTTGTAGAGAATGATCCATCTCTTTCATAACCGCTTCGATTCTTAACGTAAGAAACGATAACAAGCATTGGAGCTGAATTAATAATATCAGCATTACCTGCATATGTGTGAGTACATTCGCTGGCAATTTTATCTTTAAGAGCCTTGTCCTCAACTACAATGTATCTGGCAATCTGTGTATTCTTCCATGAAGGAGATAATGACGCCGCTTCAACAATCTTTTCAACCATTTCGTGACTAACAGGTTCATCTGTGTATGAACGAATGCTACGTCTTGTTTTAATACATTCAAGTGCTTCCATAAATACCTCCCTTAATATTTCAAAATTAAACTATATGTAGTATAATGGATTGGCTAAATATTTTCAAGGATAAAGCGGAGGTTTTGCCATGGGATACACAGAAAGAAAGAGATGGGTATTTTTCGGATTACCATTCACATTTACAGTATATTCAGTTGAACAGGAAAAGATTACTACAAATAAAGGCTTCTTTAAAACAACAGAAGATTCTCTATACATGTATAAAATAATTGATGTTAAACTTGAAAGATCTTTCTTTGAAAGAATTTTTGGACTTGGAACTGTAATTTGTTATACAAGTGATGTTACAGATAAAGTGCTTAAGTTCGAGCATATTAAGAGAGCAAAGGAAATAAATGATTTTATTTTCAATAATTCAGAAGAAATGCGTAAGAAGAGAAGAACTCTTAATACACAAAGTCTTACAGGTGGTGTTGAAGCTGCATTTGATTTAGATGGTGACGGCATCATAGATGATATGTGATATTCATTTTAATGAATAATATATTAAGGAATTAATAATGGATAGTAATAAAATTAAAGAGGGCGTTAAGCTTATACTTGAGGGTATAGGTGAGGATGTTAATAGAGAAGGTCTCTTAGGTACTCCAGACAGGGTTGCTAGAATGTATGAAGAAATATTTTCCGGTATGAATAAAACTGGAAAAGACGATCTTTTGGTTACATTTTCAAGTGAATCTAGTGGTATTGTAATTGAAAGAGATATTACATTTTATTCAATGTGCGAACATCACTTAATGCCTTTTTATGGAAAAGCTACAATTGCATATATTCCTGATGGAAAGGTTGTTGGACTTTCTAAACTTGCAAGGACAGTTGAAACATTTGCAAAAAGACCTCAGATACAGGAAAAAATGACAGAAGATATTGCTGATGCAATTAGTAAGTATTTAAAGCCAAAGGGTGTTCTTGTATATATCGAAGCAGAGCATATGTGCATGACAATGAGAGGCGTTAAAAAGCCAGGTTCTAAAACCGTAACCATTGCTACAAAAGGCGAGATGGACAAACCAGAGAATAAAGATTTGTTTTTTAATATGATGAATGGTAGGTAGTTGTATGATTATAGGAAATAGAGATTTTGACGTTAATAAAACACATGTAATGGGTATTCTTAATGTTACACCAGATTCATTTTCAGATGGTGGAAGATTTGTGACAATGGATACACTTTTAGCTCACGCTGAAGATATGGTTAAGCAGGGCGTGGATATAATTGATGTAGGTGGTGAGTCTACAAGACCAGGATATACTATGATTTCCTCAGAAGAAGAAATTTCAAGAGTAGTTCCTGCAATTGAGGCTATTAAATCAAGATTTGATGTCCCAATTTCAGTTGATACATATAAAGCTGATGTTGCTGAAGCTGCTATTTGCGCAGGCGCAGCAATGGTTAATGATATATGGGGTCTTATGTATGATCCTAAAATGGCAAGTGTGGTACAAAGATATGATGTAACATGTGTCATTACTCATAACAAGAAAAAAACAGAGTATTCTAATGTTATTATTGATGCAAAAAATGAGCTTGAAGCTATGGCAGATAATGCCCTTCGTGCTAATATTGCAAAGGATAAAATCATACTTGATGTTGGACTTGGATTCGCAAAAACAACAGAGCATAACTTAAGCATTATGAAGCATCTTAGAGAATTTAGAGAGCTTGGATATCCAGTATTACTCGGTGCTTCTAAAAAGTCATTTATTGGAAATTCTCTTGATCTTCCAGTTGATCAGAGAACAGAGGCTACACTTCTTACAACAGCTATGGCATGCCAGGCTGGATGCATGTTTGTAAGAGTTCATGATGTAAAAGAAAACAGGCGCGTTATCGATATGTATGATAAGATAATGGAAGTATAACCTGGGAGGAATTAATGGATTACATTACAATAAAAAACCTTGAGGTTTTTTCAAGACACGGGGTTTTAGAAGAAGAAAATAGACTAGGTCAGAAATTTGCAATAAATGCCAGACTTTATTTCGATACAAAAGAAGCTGGAAGTACAGATGATTTAAATATGTCTGTTGATTATTCAAGTGTATGTCATTTTATGAATGCATTTATGAAGGGCCATACATTTAAGCTTATTGAAACAGCTGCAGAAAGACTTGCAACAGATATTTTAATTGAATATCCAAGAGTTACTTCTATATGGCTTGAGATTCGTAAGCCATGGGCACCAATTGGACTTCCAATAGAAGAAGTAGCAGTTACTATTGAAAGAGGATGGCATAGAGCTTTCTTGTCACTTGGTTCAAATATGGCTGATAGGGAAATGTCTTTAAAGGAAGCGTTCTACTATATGGAAAATAATGATGCTATAAGAATTCTTAAGCAGTCAGAAATTATTGAAACAGAGCCATATGGTATGACTAATCAGGAAAAGTTTTTAAACTGTGCAATGGAAATTTCAACTCTTATGACACCAGAGGAAATGCTTACATATTGTAAGAACCTTGAAAGAATGGCTGGAAGAGTTAAAACAGAGCATTGGGGACCACGTCCACTTGATATTGATATTCTTTTCTATGATGATATTATTCTTGATTCTGAAAAGCTGACGATACCACATCCTGATATGCAGAACAGATTCTTCGTACTTGATCCTATGATGGAGATTGCACCTTATGTTCGTCATCCAGGAATAAATAAAACAATAAAAGAAATGAGAGAAGCTTTAGCAGCAAAATAATAAACTAAAATAATAAAGGCACGAGATCTTCATTAAAGAAACTCGTGCCTTTGTTTTATATGTGAC
>JAUNNN010000021.1 GCA_030531435.1 Lachnospiraceae bacterium | reverse complement strand
GTTGAAGTTGAAAAATACCATGAAGTATTAAAGTTCTCTCATGTAATGCACATTGGTTCTACAGTTAAAGGTGAAATAGATGAGAAATACGATGCACTTGATGCAATCGATGCTATTTTACCAGCAGGTACATTATCAGGTGCTCCAAAAATCATGGCATGCCAGTTAATAAATGACCTTGAAAATAATAAAAGAGGTATTTATGGCGGAGCAATTGGATACATTGATTTTACAGGAAACCTTGATACATGTATTGCAATAAGACTTGCATATAAGAAAAATGGAAAAGTGTTTATAAGAAGTGGTGCTGGAATCGTAGCTGACTCAGTACCTGCTACAGAACATAGAGAATGTATAAATAAAGCAGCCGCTGTAGTAAGAGCACTTAAAGAATCAATGGAAATATAGGGAGGCAAATATGATATTATTAATAGATAACTACGATAGCTTTTCCTATAATCTTTTCCAGCTTATAGGAAGCATTGAACCAGACATTAAGGTAGTTCGTAACGACGCCTTAACAGTGGAAGAAATATTAGAAATGAACCCTGCAGGAATAGTTTTATCACCAGGCCCTGGTAAGCCAGAGGATGCAGGAATTTGTGTAGATGTTGCGAAAGAGATTGGCGGTAAAATCCCAATTCTTGGTGTTTGTCTTGGACATCAGGCAATAAGCGTTGCGTATGGAGCAACAGTATCTTATGCATCTGAATTAATGCATGGAAAACAGTCAGAGGTTACAGTTGATACAGATTCAGTAATGTTTAAAGGACTTGATGAAAAAGTCAAAGTCGCAAGATATCATTCACTGGCAGCAATAAAAAATACAATGCCTGATTGTTTAAAAATCACATCTGAAACAGTAGATGGAGAAATAATGGCAATTGAGCATAAGGAATATCCAATATATGGACTTCAGTTCCATCCAGAGTCAATTATGACCCCTGAAGGAAAGGTAATGATAAAGAACTTTATAGATGTGTGTAATAAATAAAAAAGGAGATAGGTAAAATGATTAAAGAAGCAATTGAAAAAGTAGTTAATAAAGGTGATCTTACATACGAAGAGTCTTACACAGTCATGAAAGAAATTATGACAGGTGAGACAACACAGACACAGAATGCAGCATTCCTTGCAGCACTTTCTACAAAGAGCACAAAAGCTGAAACAACAGAGGAAATCGCTGGTTGTGCAGCAGCAATGAGAGAGCAGGCTCTTGAGTGTAATCACGGTATGGATGTAATGGAAATCGTTGGCACAGGCGGTGATGGTGCTCACAGCTTTAATATTTCAACAACATCAGCTATTGTTGTAGCAGCAGGTGGTGTTAAGGTTGCAAAGCATGGTAACAGAGCAGCTTCTTCACTTTGTGGTACAGCAGACTGTCTTGAAGCACTTGGAGTTAATATCCAGCTTGAGCCAGAAAAATGTACAGAGCTTCTTGATAAAGTAGGTTTCTGTTTCTTCTTTGCTCAGAAGTATCATACATCAATGAAGTATGTTGGTGCCATCCGTAAAGAACTTGGTTTCAGAACAGTATTTAATATTTTAGGACCACTTACAAATCCTGGTAAGCCATCAATGCAGCTTCTTGGTGTATATGATGAAGCTCTTCTTGAGCCACTTGCAAAAGTACTTGTTAGTCTTGGTGTTAAGAGAGGTTTTGTCGTATATGGTACAGACAAGCTTGATGAAATTTCAATTAGTGCTCCTACAAAGGTATGTGAATTTGTAGACGGACTTTATAAAATGTATGAAATCTCACCAGAAAACTTTGGCCTTGAAATGGCAACAAAGGAAGATATAGTTGGTGGTACACCTGAAGAAAATGCAGAAATTTTAAGAGGTATCTTAAGAGGCGAAAAGGGTCCAAAGAGAGATGCAGTTTTAATGAATGCTGGTGTAGCATTTTATATTGCTAAGAAAGCTGATACAATATCAGATGGTATTAAGCTTGCAGCAGAAATCATTGATTCAGGCAAAGCTATGGAAACTCTTGAAAAGTTAATTGAGGAATCAAATAAATAATGACTATATTAAACGAAATAGCTGAATACACAAAAGAGAGAATCGCTTCTGAAATGAAGGCATTACCTGTTACTGAAATCAGAAGTCAGGCAGAAGAAATCACTAAAAAGCAGACATCTGATAAGTTCAGATTTGAAGCTGCTCTTAAAGCTAAAGAAATGTCTTTTATTTGTGAATGTAAAAAAGCATCACCATCAAAAGGATTAATAGCTGAGAACTTCCCATATGTGGAAATAGCTAAATCATACGAAGATGCAGGTGCATCATGCATTTCAGTTTTAACAGAGCCAAAATGGTTTCTTGGAAGTGATAAATATCTTAAGGAAATCACTGAAAATGTAAGTATTCCTTGTCTTAGAAAGGATTTTACAATTGATCCTTATATGATTTATCAGGCTAAAACTTTAGGCGCAGAGTGTGTATTACTTATTTGTTCATTACTTGATACAAGTGAGCTTAAGGAGTACATCGCAGTTGCCGATTCTCTTGGATTATCACAGATTGTTGAAGCTCACGATGAAAGTGAAATTAATTCAGCTATGGAGGCTGGAGCCAGAATTATTGGTGTAAATAACAGAAATCTTAAAGATTTTTCAGTTGATATTAATAATTCAGGAAGACTTCGTGAGATGGTTCCAAGTGATGTATTATTTGTTGCAGAATCAGGAATCAAAACACGAGATGATATTGCTGCTTTGGAAAAGCTTGGTGTTAACGCTGTATTAATAGGTGAAACACTTATGCGTTCAGAAAATAAAAAGCAGATGCTAAATGAACTTAAAGGAATTTAATTTATATAATTCATGGAGGCAATATGAGTAACAGTAGAGGTCGTTTTGGCGTACATGGTGGACAGTACATGCCTGAAACACTTATGAATGCAGTTATTGAATTAGAAGAGGCATATAATAAATATAAAAATGACCCTGAATTCAATAAAGAATTAAAAGAATTATTTGATGAATATGCAGGAAGACCAAGCAGATTGTATTATGCCAAGAAGCTTACAAGAGAGCTTGGTGGTGCAAAGATTTATCTTAAAAGAGAAGACTTAAATCATACAGGTTCTCATAAAATTAATAATGTTTTAGGTCAGGCTTTACTTGCAAAGAAAATGGGTAAAACAAGACTTATTGCGGAAACCGGAGCTGGCCAGCATGGTGTTGCTACAGCTACAGCAGCAGCACTTCTTGATATGGAGTGTGTTGTATTTATGGGAGAAGAGGATACAAAGCGTCAGGCACTTAACGTGTATAGAATGAAGCTTCTTGGTGCTGAAGTAATCCCCGTAAAAACTGGAACCGCTACACTTAAGGATGCTGTATCAGAAGCAATGAGAGAGTGGACAAATCGTATTGATGATACTCACTACTGCCTTGGTTCAGTTATGGGACCTCATCCATTCCCTACTATTGTTAGAGATTTCCAGTCAGTTATTTCTAAAGAAATAAAAGAACAGATGCTTGAAAAGGAAGGAAGACTTCCTGATGTCGTTATGGCATGCGTTGGTGGTGGATCAAATGCAATGGGAACTTTCTATAACTTTATTGAAGATAAAGAAGTTCGTTTAATTGGTTGTGAGGCAGCAGGTCGTGGCGTAGATACATTTGAAACAGCTGCAACTATTGCTACTGGAAGAATTGGTATTTTCCATGGAATGAAATCATATTTCTGTCAGGATAAATATGGTCAGATTGCTCCTGTTTATTCTATTTCAGCTGGACTTGATTATCCTGGAATTGGACCAGAGCACGCATGGCTTCATGATACAGGACGTGCTGAATATGTTCCTGTAACAGATGATGAAGCCGTAGAAGCTTTTGAATTTTTGAGCAAAACAGAAGGAATTATTCCAGCTATTGAAAGTGCACATGCAGTAGCTCATGCTATGAAGATTGCACCAACAATGGATAAGGATAAAATAATCGTAATTACTGTATCTGGTCGTGGTGATAAAGACTGTGCATCAATTGCAAGATACAGAGGGGAGGATATTCATGAGTAATATTAGAGAAGCATTTAAAAACGGAAAAGCTTTTATTCCATTTATAACTTGTGGTGATCCTGACCTTGAGACAACAAAGGCTGTTGTAAAGGAAATGGTAGCAAATGGTGCAGACCTTATTGAGCTTGGAATACCATTTTCAGATCCTACAGCAGAAGGCCCAGTAATTCAGGAAGCAAACTTAAGAGCTCTTACAGCTGGTACAACAACTGATAAGATTTTTGATATGGTAAAAGAGCTTCGTCAGGATGTAAAGGTTCCAATGGTATTTATGACATACGCAAATGTAGTATTCTCATATGGTACTGAGGAGTTCTGTAAAAAGGCATCTGAAGTTGGAATGGATGGAATTATTCTTCCTGATGTTCCATACGAAGAGAAAGAAGATTTTGTTCCAACATGTAAAAAGTATGGACTTGATTTAATATCACTTATTGCACCTACATCAAATGACAGAGTTAAAATGATTGCCGGTGATGCAGATGGATTTGTTTACTGTGTATCATCGCTTGGTGTTACTGGTGTAAGATCAGAAATTACTACAGATATTGGTGGAATGGTTAAGCTTGTTAAAGAAGCAAATCCTGATATTCCATGTGCAGTCGGATTTGGTATTTCAAATGCTGAGTCAGCAGCAAAAATGGCTAAGGTATCTGATGGCGTAATTGTTGGTTCTGCAATAGTAAAAATAATCGCCGCTAATGGAAAGGATTCAGCAAAGCCAGTTGGAGAATTTGTTAAATCAATAACGGATGCGATAAAGTAAGGCATTCCATAAAAAAAGTACACGAAAGTGTACTTTTTTTATTTTTGGTTTATAATCAAAACTGATGCGGTTTTATGCATAAAAAATAAACAGTAATTCATACGGTAATCGGAGGACTTCTAATGAGCGAAATCAGTAAAGAAGAATTACAGAAAGCAAGACAAATAATTGGAAATATAATGGGCTACTATGAAAGTAAGGTTGTTGGTCAGACACAGCTTGGGACTTCAATTTTGGTAGCTATGATGGCTAATGGACATATACTGTTAGAGTCTGTACCAGGACTTGCAAAAACAACAGCAGCAAAGGTTATGACAGAAGCAGTTGCTGGTCAGTTTTCAAGAATTCAGTGTACACCAGACCTTATTCCAAGTGATATTATCGGAACACAGATCTATAATTCCCAAACTAATACATTTGAAAATAAGCTAGGACCAGTATACGGAAACTTCATTCTCTTAGATGAAATAAACCGTTCAAGTGCAAAAACTCAGAGTGCTATGCTTGAAGCCATGCAGGAACATGCAGTTACAATTGGTGGTCAGAAATATAAAATGCCAGGTGTATTCGTTGTAATTGCAACTCAGAACCCTGTTGAGCAGGAAGGTACATATGTATTATCAGAAGCTCAGATGGACAGATTCCTTCTTAAAGTTGAACTTGATTATCCAAATCCAGAAGAAGAAATGGCAATACTTTCAAGAATTGAATCAGGCGTATTTAATACAAGCAGTTCTGTAGCAACAATTGAAGACATTGAATATCTTCAGGGCTTATGTAAGCGAGTTTATATTGACCCATCAATAAAAAAATACATTGTAAGTATTGTTAATGCTACACGTCATGCCGAAGACTTTATTGATAAAGATCTCGCAGATTATATAACAATGGGTGCAAGTACAAGAGCTTCAATTGCATTTATGGATGCAGCAAAAGCAATGGCTCTTATTCAGGGAAGAAATTACTGTACTCCAGAAGATGTTAAATCAATGAGACAGTCAGTATTAAGACATAGAATTATGCTGAACTTTGCAGCTGTTGCTGATGGTGTTCAGGAAGAGATGATTATTGACAAAATAGTTGGAGCAATTAATACCCCATGAAAATGACTTTCGTATCAAAAATACAGGCGAATCTGAAAAGATATCAGACTGTCAGAACGAGAAGAGCTACTAATCAGGTATTAGACGGTACATACAAGTCAATATTTAAAGGCAGATCCATGAACTTTGATGAGCTTAGAGAATACGTTCAGGGTGATGATGTTAAAGATATTGATTGGAAAGCTACAGCTAGAAGCCAGAAAATGCTTGTCAGGCAATATATAGCCGATAGAAAGCATAACATTATGCTTGTGCTTGATACTAATCGCAGAATGCTTGGTGATAGTGATGGCTTTGAGGAAAAAAGAGACCTGGCAATAATGGGAACGGGTACTCTTGCTTATTTTGTAAATAAAAGTGGCGACTATGTTTCTGCTACATTTATGACAAATAATGGTGTAAAACATTTTCCATTTAAAACAGGTCTTGGAAATATTGAACTTATTTTAGAAAGCTACTACAAAAGTGTTTCCATAGATAACAATACAGATATTAATGATACGTTTGAATACATCATAAGAAACTTCAAACGTAAAATGATTATTATTGTTGCAACGGACGTAGCCGGAATCAGAAACATTGAAGAAGTAAACCTTAAAAGACTTCTTGTGGCCCATGATGTTCTTTTTATGAACATCTCTGATGCATCCTTTGGAACAGATGATGCATATAATTTGTTTGCAGGAAATAGCATGCCTTCATTTTTTGCAAAAAACAAAAAGATGTTTAAGAAAACAAGAGAAAAGAACTTATCTCTTCAAAGAGGGGCCGAAGAAAAACTCAAGAAGTTTGGTATTTCGTGTTCCACAATTGATTACACAGCTGAAATAGACAGAGAGATAATAAATCTTCTTGAAAAGCATAAATATGACAGAGGTTAAAAATGCCAACAACAGTTCATTTACAGCCTAATTTTGCAACAGGCTTTATTCCTCTTTTCTTATTATTTTTATTTATTGCATGGCCAGTTATCTCAAGGATATTTGATAAAAATAAAAGAAAATCAAAAAAGAGAAATAATATAGAAAAAGACAATATAAAACCAGTTCCTTTGCCAATAAAGAATAGCTATATATACAAAATAGAAAATATAGCGTCTTTATATGAACGAAAAGAAATAACATCAAAGCAGGGATTCCAGAACCTTAGTGTTTTAGTAAGAAACTTTGTACTTGAATATGCAGGAATTGATGTAACAAAGAAAACCCTTGCTGAAATCAGAGCACTTGATATTGAAAAGGTCGAAAAAATCGTAGAAGCATGCTATGAACCGGAATTTTCAAGCAGTGGAAGTGGAGATTTTTATAAAGCAATTTACGAAGCAAAAAAGATAATCGATACATGGAACTAAAAACACCGATACTTGCTCTTACAGGAATCATTATTTCAGTAATACTTTTTGCTCTTTTTATATTCTTTCAGGTAAAGAAGAATGAATACAAAAAGGGTGTAAAAATCGCTAATACTGATTTACTGTTTGAGGATGCATATTACAAAAGAATATTTATTACGTATTACGTATTAAGATTTGTCTTAATTATAGCCCTACTCGTTTCGATTGTGGCTTCTTTTGTTGTCCTTTCAAAGCCATACTATGTAAAAAAAATCCAGCAGGAAAAATATAATAGAGACATAATGATTTGTCTTGATATATCTTCATCAGTTAATGATTTGAACTTAAAACTAGTAAAAGAACTTCAGGACACAGTGAAGAATTTATCTGGTGAAAGAGTTGGTATTGTAGCTTTTAATACATCACCAGTACTTCTTGCACCACTTTCAGATGATTATAATTACACCCTTGAACAGCTTGAGAATATTCATACTGCTATAAAAGTCACTACAAAGGGCAGAATGGTATCAGCCAGAGAGTGGCTTAGATGGGATAATTTTCTCTATGGCGGAACGCTTATTGGAAATGAATTAAGGGGAAGTTCACTTATTGGTGATGGACTTACAAGTGGACTTATAAATTTCCCACCTGATAGTAAAGATAGAACAAAAATCATTATCTTTGCAACGGACAATGATAAAAATGGTGATGGATATTTATCACTTATGGAAGCTGCAGAATACTGTAAAAAGAAAGATGTTACAGTATATGGCATTGGTACTGAACTAATGTATGCCAAGGATAAGGAAGAAATGAAACAGGCCATGGAACTTACAGGTGGTAAGTTCTTCCTTGAAGAGGATTCAAAAACATTCCATAAAATTACAGAGGAAATCGAATCAAAAAGTGCAAGCCTTGTAAAAGGTAAAGTAATAATGAAAGAAGTTGAAACACCAGAAAAGGCGTTTTTAGTTCTTTGTATTTCAGCATTTATATTTATACTTGCAACAATTCTTCTAAAGAGAATAAATGTGTTCACGGTATTAAGTCAGGTGGCAATAATTGCTTTACTTGTGCTTACATTTATTTATGGAATAAGACCAGCACACCTCTATACGTATGGTCCAGATATGGAAATAAAAAAGAGCTCCAAGTATAACGTGATTATTGCTGTAGATAATACAATCAGTATGTTAGCAGATGATGGGCAGAATGGTAAGACAAGACTTGACCAGGCTAAAGGCGATATAAATGATTTAATTGATAGATTAGAGGGTACAAACATTAGCGTAGTATCATTCAGTAACGAAGCAATACAGATGTGTCCTTTTAATAACAATACACAATACGTCAAAAGTGTTGTGAATTCACTTCAGGCAATTGATTCTATGTATGCAAAGGGCTCGTCATATGGTACAGCTGCTGAAGCAATAGGAAATATAATCGATGACGCAAAGAGTACTAAAGATAGTAAGGTTGCACTATTTTATATAAGCGATGGTGAAATAACAAATGAAGAGGCTGCAGCAGTTTCGTATTCTACTATTAACGGGAAGCTTGATGGTGGTGCCGTTCTTGGATATGGAACAAAGGCTGGCGGAAAGATGTATGTTAAGAAAAGCTGGGAAGAAGAGCCAACAGTCATAATGGATTATTCTTCATATCCATGGGAAGAAGCAGTATCTCATAAGGATGAAGAAAATCTTAACAAAATAGCTGATGATATGGGAATTAGCTATGTAGATATGAATCCAAAGACAGGTCTTGAAAAGGTTGTTAATTCCATAAAATCAAATATGGATATAAAGGAAGAAATAGAAGAAAATGAAACAGGAGAAGAATATATTAATTCTCCTGAGAATAGAGGTTATTATTTCCTTATTCCTGTAATCATACTGTTTATGCTTAATGCAGTATACGTAGTAGTTAAAAAGTAATATGAAGAAAAAAGATATACAATTTAAACTGAATAAAAAACAGATGAAAATACTTAGAATCATCGCAATAATTCTGTTTCTCATTATTGCCAGACACTTCTATGTGAATAGAATGATGATTCACTACTATAATTCTGGTAATAAGGCATATAGACAGGGCGATTATTATACAGCAGGGCTTTACTATCAGGATTCTCTCTGGCGTAAACCAAGAAAAAAGCAGGATTGTAAAGTAAGGATTAATTACGCGCTTTCAATTGTAAAACAGATTACACCTGAATCGGTTACTTATGAAAATCTCGAAGAAAGTATCAGTCGTCTTGAGGAGGCAAAGGATATTCTTACAGAAAATGAATGTGCAGGTGATGATGCTGAAGGCCATAATAAGACTGCTCAAAAACTAAAAGATGAAATTGATGAATATATAAAATGGCTTAAAGAAAATACAGAACAGCCGGAAGAAGAAAAGAAGGAAGAAGAAAAGCCAGAGGAACAGAAAAAAGAAGAAGAAAACAAGATGACTGAAGAGGAAGATAAAAAACTTCAGGAAATAAAAGGTAATCTTGAGAAAGATGCCATGCTTGGCCAGGAAGAAAGATATGAAACGGATGAAATGTATAAAGACTGGGATTATTCATATTTTGATGGGAAGAACTGGTAATAATTGAAAAATATGCAATATTAATGTATAGTTGTTTTGGCGAAAATAAAGTATTAATTTACTTGAAAGGATGTATATAAAAATGATTTCTTGGACAAATTTTGACGAGCTTAGCTCAGTTAAAAAACTTGAATCAGCTGCTAAGGTTGATTTAACAAAGGAAATGGCAGGAGAAAACGGTGCAGCACGTGTTGCTAAGTACAGTGTTCCAATGTCAAACGGACTTGCATATAACTTTGCTTCAAAGCAGGTTAATGACGAGATTTTAGGCGCTCTTGCAGATTTTGCAAAGGAAGCACAGCTTACAGAAAAGTTCCAGGCTCTTTACGAAGGCGAAGTTATTAACACAGGTGAGAAGAGACTTGTTCTTCACCAGCTTACACGTGGACAGCTTGGTAAGGATGTTGTTGCAGAAGGTGTTAACAAGAGAGAGTTCTATGTTGCACAGCAGGAAAAGATTGCAGCTTTTGCAAATAAAGTTCACTCAGGTGAAATTGTAAACGAAAAGGGTGAAAAATTCACTACAGCAGTTCAGATTGGTATTGGTGGATCAGATCTTGGCCCAAGAGCTATGTATCTTGCTCTTGAAAACTGGGCTAAAAAGAATGGTTGCTTCAAGATGGAAGCAAAATTCATCAGTAATGTAGATCCTGATGATGCAGCTCTTGTATTAAATTCAATTGATGTCGAACATTCAATCTTTGTACTTGTATCAAAATCAGGTACAACACTTGAGACACTTACAAATGAGTCATTTGTTAAGGATGCACTTAAGAAGGCAGGTCTTGATGCGTCAAAGCACATGATTGCTGTTACATCAGAGACATCTCCACTTGCTAAGTCAAGTGATTACCTTGCAGCATTCTTTATGGATGATTACATTGGTGGACGTTTCTCATCAACATCAGCAGTTGGTGGTGCAATTCTTTCACTTGCATTTGGACCAGAAATCTTTGCTAGATTCTTAAACGGTGCAGCAGCTGAAGATAAGAATTCTACAAATGCAGATTTACTTAAGAACCCAGCAATGCTTGATGCACTTATTGGTGTATATGAGAGAAATGTTCTTGGATATGAAGCTACAGCTGTTCTTCCATATTCACAGGCATTAAGCCGTTTTCCTGCACATCTTCAGCAGGCTGATATGGAATCAAATGGTAAGAGTGTAAACAGATTTGGTGAGCCTGTAAATTATGTAACAGGTCCTGTAATCTTCGGTGAGCCAGGTACAAACGGACAGCATTCATTCTACCAGCTTCTCCATCAGGGTAAAAACGTTATTCCAATGCAGTTCATTGGTTTTAGAAATAATCAGGCAGAGATGGATGTTGATATTCAGGGCTCAACAAGCCAGCAGAAGTTATGTGCAAACGTTGCAGCACAGATTATGGCTTTTGCTTGTGGTAAGGTTGATGAGAATAAGAATAAGAACTTCGAAGGAAATCGTCCTTCAAGTATTATTGTAGGTGATAAGCTTACACCAGAAGTTCTTGGTGCTCTTCTTGCTCACTTTGAGAACAAGGTTATGTTCCAGGGATTTGCTTGGAACCTTAACAGCTTCGATCAGGAAGGTGTACAGCTTGGTAAAGTACTTGCAAAGAAAGTACTTGCTCATGAAACAGATGGAGCTCTTAAGGCTTACAGTGATTTATTAAACATCTAATTTAGTAAATACAAAATAAAAGCACGTGCTAGAAATTTTAGCACGTGCTTTTTTATTACTAGAAGTGATTTAGTTCCATATAACGTTGTATGCTACAATTGCTACAATGACTCCAAGAATTGCTCCAAATACTACCTGAAGTGGTGTGTGTCCGATAAGCTCTTTCAGCTTTTCCTCTGAAAACTTTGGATCCTTATATCTTGGATCTGCTGGGTTTGACAGGTAAGCAATAATTTCGTTAATTACAACTGCCTGAGTTCCAGTTTCTCGTCTAACTCCTCTTGCATCATACATAACAATAATTGCAAGCATTGCGGAAATTGCGAAGAATGGTGAATCGGCGCCGTACTCTAGTAAACATATCGTAGCGAGAGCGCATACAGTTGCTGAATGACAGCTTGGCATTCCTCCTGATCCAACAAGTCTTTCTGGTTTAAAACTACCAGATAGCGAAAAATCTATAATTGTTTTTATTACCTGAGCTATTGCCCATGCAGATGCAGCAGTAATAAAAACATGGTTGTTTAATAAGTCTAATATATAGTTCATATAATCTATGTTTCTTTACTTTATATCCCTAAATTGATATAATAATTCACGATAATGTCTTTTAGACATGACAATTATATAGTATGAAAACTTGAAATACAAGGAATAGGAGATAAATACATGAGAAATGTTGCACTTATCACAGGTATAACAGGCCAGGATGGTTCATACCTTGCAGAGCTTCTTTTAGAGAAAGGGTATGAAGTACACGGAATTATTCGTCGTCATTCATCTATTTCTACTGACAGAATTGATCACTTATATAACGATAAGGAAATTAAAGATAAAACATTTTTCTTACATCATGGTGATTTAACAGATTCATCAAACCTTAACAGATTAATTGAGCAGATTCAGCCTACAGAAATTTATAACTTAGCAGCACAGTCACACGTTGCAGTATCATTTGAAGTTCCTGAATATACAGCAGAGACAACAGGTATTGGTACACTTCGTCTTCTTGATGCTATTAAGAAAACAGGTGTTAAGTGTAAATTCTACCAGGCTTCAACATCAGAATTATTTGGTGGTCTTCCAGAAACTGCTCCACAGTCAGAAAAGACACCATTTTATCCAAAGAGCCCATATGGTGCAGCAAAGCTTTATTCATATTGGATAACAGTAAACTACAGAGAATCATATAACTTATTTGCTTGTAATGGTATTCTCTTTAACCATGAGTCTCCAAGACGTGGTGAAACATTCGTTACACGTAAGATTACAAGAGCAGTTGCATCTATCGTAGCTGGAAAGCAGGAAAAGCTTTCACTTGGTAACCTTGATGCAAAGCGTGACTGGGGATTTGCAGGTGACTATGTAGAAGGTATGTGGAGAATTCTTCAGCAGGAAAAGCCAGGTGATTACGTACTTGCTACAAATGAAACTCACACAGTTAGAGAGTTCGTTGAAATAGCATTCAAGGAAGTTGGTATTGAAATAGAGTGGAAGGGTGTTGGAGTATCTGAGAGAGGATATGACAAGAAGACAGGAAAGCTCCTTGTTGATGTTAACCCTAAGTACTTCCGTCCTGCAGAAGTTGAGTTCCTTTGGGGTGATTGCTCAAAGGCTGAAAAGGAACTTGGCTGGAAGAGAAAAGTTAGCTTCCAGGGCTTAGTATCTATGATGATTGATTCAGATATGAAAGATATCGCTGGAATGGGTACTAAGGAATATTTAGAGCAGAATAAATAATAAAGAGGTCATCTAATGAACAAAGATGCTAAGATATACGTTGCTGGTCACAGAGGACTCGTTGGTTCAGCAATTGTTAGAAATTTAGAAAGCAAAGGTTATACAAATATTATTGGAAGAACTCACAGTGAGCTTGATTTATGTGATCAGGCTGCAGTTCGAAGCTTTTTTGAAACAGAAAAGCCTGAATATGTAGTTCTTGCAGCAGCAAAGGTTGGAGGAATTAACGCCAACAATACTACACCAGCTGATTTCGCATATATCAATATGCAGATTCAGTGTAATGTAATTAAGGCTGCACATGACTTTAAGGTTAAGAAGTTATTATTCCTTGGAAGTACATGTATTTATCCTAAAATGGCTCCACAGCCAATTCCAGAAGATGCACTTTTAACAGGTCCTCTTGAAGTTACAAATGAGGCTTATGCAATTGCAAAAATTTCTGGACTTGAAATGTGCAAATTCTTTAAGCGTCAGTACGGCGATGATTTCATTAGCTGTATGCCTACTAACCTTTATGGTCCACATGATAATTATGATTTAAACAATTCTCATGTAATGCCAGCAATGATTAGAAAGTTCCATGAGGCAAAGGTTAATAACGCTCCTACAGTTGAATTGTGGGGAACTGGTTCACCGCTTAGAGAGTTCCTTTATGTTGATGATATGGCTGATGCATGTGTATTCCTTCTTGAGAACTACAGCGGCGAACAGCACGTAAATATCGGTACTGGTAAGGAAGTATCTATTAAGCAGCTAGCTGAAACAGTTCGTGATACAGTAGGATTCAAGGGCGAAATCGTATGGAATAAAGACATGCCAGATGGTACACCTAGAAAGCTTACAGACGTTACAAAGCTTCATGGTCTTGGATGGACACATAAAGTTGATTTAGAGGAAGGCGTTAAACTGGCATATGACTGGTTTGCCGAGAACATCGAAAACGCAAAACTTTAATCTGTTTAAATGAGAGATGCAATATTAGAACTGGTTACATCATATAAGACATTCTTTGGTACATCCAAGATTCTTCTCTTATTTGTTGTTGCCATATTAGCAATAAATTACTTATATAGTAATGATGATACAAAAAGACGGCGGATTAATCCGACTGTCTTTTTGTTGTCTTTATGGAGTGCAGTTGCATATGCATTTACGCTCTTTGTAAAGAAGTCTAAAAGTAAAGGTATTGTTGTAATACTATTAGCTATCATATCCGCATACCTTGCAGGTGGATTTATCTTTACTGAAGAGATGATGCATTACTCGATTTACTATTACACTCATTATGTAATAACTATTGCCAGTATTGCAGCGATTATTTCATTCTTTGCGATTTATTATTTAATTTCAAAAGAGTTGTTTGAAGATAAATATGAACGGCTCATGTTTATGGTATTCGTATTAATACTTCATTTATTTGCAGGATATTCAGAAGCTGCTATTAGTGTTTCGTTATTTTTATATCCGCTGTCGGTTGGCTCACTAGTAATTCATGATTTCATGCCGTTTATTTTGTGGATATATTTAATGTATGACAGAAATCATGAAGAGATTAACTCAGAAGAAATAGAAAATGACGAAAATTACGAGGAGGAATGGGATATGAAAAAGCATAAGATTTTAAATATGAGAAATATGGCAATTGCATTTGCAGTGCTTTTGGTAGTATTTGTTGCTAGTATTTTTATCCTTAATAGTAAAATAAATAATTTATATAACGCTACACTTAATCTTCAGAAAGCAACTGAGGATAAGATAAGCGTATTTGAATTTAAGCTTGATAGTTCAGATGAAGCTATTGCAAAACTTATGATGTCAGGAGATGGAACGGCAACATTAATTGGTGGTAATGGTGAAGAACAGAAGCTATATGATTTTATAAAGAGCTACACAGACAAAATCGACGAGTGGTATTTATATGATGATGCCGACAGAGATAGTCTTGATTACTGTGTATCAAAGGGTATTAGTGTAAAGAAAAGTTTTTATATTACAGGAGTTGAAGAAGTTAAGTGATAATCGTTAAAGCATGCCTTTTAGTGATTTTAAACTTAATATTGTATACATCCTTTGGAGCCCTTGTTCTTAGTAGAAAGAATAAGGAGCTTTCTCTCGGATTAAGTTTGATAACAGGATTTTTCGTGTACTATGGCCTGTTTTTCTTAGTATGCCTTCCATACATGATTAAATACAGACCATTGTCTTGGCTTACAAGAACATGGGTTCCTGTGGCAGTATGTATTGTTATTTTATCTTTTATTGTTTGCAGAAAATCACTTATTAAAGCGTTAAGCGATTTGTGTTTAAATATTAAGTCTGACAAAAATACATCTATTATTATTGCAGCAATAGTTTTTGTACAAATAATACTCGTAACAATAACTTACAACTTTACTTTAGATGCAGCTTACTATGTTGCCAATGTCACAACTTCTGTAAATACAGATATGATTAATGTATATGATCCATTTACAGGACTTTGGCAGGATCATTACGAAATGAGATATTTTCTTGCAACATATTCAATAAATGATGCAGTATTCTGTCAGTTATTTAATGTTGAAGCATTAGTTTTCACAAAGACAGTAATGTCTGCAACTATATGCATTATTGTAAATGTTCTCTATTTCATGATTTGCAGACAATTGTTTACGGATAATTCAAAAGCAGTAGCAATAATGATGGCAGTAATTTTATTTGTAAATATGACATTTTCAACTATTTTTACAAGCTCATTATTCTTACTTACAAGAACATACGAAGGAAAAACAGTAGTTGGCAATCTGTCAATTCTAGCGATATTTTACATTTATATGCTCATAGTTACAGAGAAAGATGTAGTTTCTCCATGGCTTAATATGTTTATAATCTGTGTTTGCTCATTAACAATTTCTTCATCTGCAAATATGATACTGCCAGGTGAAATGTTACTTCTTTTTGTTCCACAGATTCTTATGAAAAAGAATTTTAAAACTATTCCAAAGCTTGTGGCCTGTGCGGTTCCAGGTCTTATTATGGCAGTAGTTTATGTTTTATACATTGAGGGATATTTTGTATTGTACACATACCCTACAGGTTGATTTATGCAGAATTTATATATAAGAGAACTTGGAATTAAATATCTTCATGAATGCCTTAATAGGTTTAATGGAAGTACAGGTTATCTGCTACTTTTCTTTTTGCTGTGCGTTTTTCTGTACTTTAAGGGAAGCGAAAAGGAAAAGAAATTATTTGTTCCTGTTGCTGTAATTATGGGAATTACGGTATATAATCCGCTTTTCCCTGTAATTATTGCTAAGGTTACAGATGTTAGTAATGAGTATTACAGGTTTTTCTGGATTACTCCTGTAATAGTTCTTGTTCCATACATGATTACGAAATTTATTCTGTTTATTTTTGACAAGGAAAATAATGATACAAATAAAAAATTATACCTTGTCCTTGGTATAGTAGTTATTATTTTCTGTTCATCCTTTGTGTATAAGGATGGATTTAAAATCGCAGAGAATATTTATAAAATGCCTAATGAATTAATTGAAATATCAGAAATAATTCATGCAGATTCTAACGATGAATATCCAAAAGCATTTATGGATTATGAATACAATATGATGATGCGACAGTATGATCCAAAGATGCTCCTTACTATTGATAGAGAAGACTATCTGTACGCGGTAAGCAGAGACTACTCAACAGACATGATTTATGATAAGGAAAAGCCACAATACAGAATTTTAGCGTTCCTTGCAAGGGGTCAGGTGTTTGAAACAAAGACAGTGCTAGACGGATTTGATATGACTGGCACAGAATATATTGTTCTTGAAACTGGAAATCAGGCCATAGACAGACTTTTAAATGCGGGTTTAAGTAAGGTTGCAGAAACAGAAAACAGAACAATTCTTAAATACGAATTAAAAGATAAAAAGCCATTTGAACTAGTTGATTACTCAGAGGTGTATGCAAATGGATGGTAAAAAGAAGCTTACGGTGTTCACACCAACATACAACAGAGCTCACCTTTTAAAGAGAGTATATGATAGTCTGACAAAGCAAAGCTCGAATGATTTTCTATGGCTTATTATTGATGATGGATCAAAAGATAATACTAAAGAAATAGTTGATTCTTTTATTTCTGAAGGAAAAATAGAAATCATTTATAAGTATTCTGAAAACGGTGGGAAGATGCGTGCTCATAACAGGGCAGCAGAGCTTACAGATACAGAGCTTTTTCTTTGCCTTGATTCAGATGACTGGTTAAATGAAGATGCAGTTGATACTTTAATTCGCACATGGAATGAAAAAGGAAACAATAATCTTGCAGGTATTATTTCTCATAAAGGTGCGTCTGAAACAAAGCTTTTATCAGGGGTTGAATTCCCAGCTGGAATAGATAAAAGTACACTGTATGGTCTATATTTAAAGGGTTTTAGAGGAGAAACAACTATTATGTTCAGAACGGACGTAATAAAAAATTATCCTTTCCCTGAGATAGATGGCGAAAAATATGTGCCTGAAGACTATATTTATGATAAAATAGATGCGAAATACGAATATGTTGTGCTTCCATGCATTACAACAATATGTGAGCTTATGGAAAAAGGATATACAGATTCTGTAAGTGAGCTTAAGGAACGTAATAAAGAAGCATTTTATTTATACTATGAGCAAAGAGCGAGAATAACGCCAGTATCTTTATTAAAAATAAAGTATGCAGGATTTTACGTTAAATTCGCAAAGAAGACAGGAAAAGATGTCTTTAAAACAAAGCTTCCAAAGATTTACATTATTATTGGAATGCTTGCTTCGAATTTTATTAAGGGTTTATGAATAGTTTACAGCTAAGAAAGCGTTTATATAATTTTATTATTTCACTTATAATTGTGGCACTTGAAACAGGTGTAATGGCTTATATTGAAGTTGTGTACTACAACACAGAGCTTCCAAAGGCATTCTATTTCTGGGGTCACGTTTTCATTGCATTTGTATATGCATTTATTTTATTTGTATTCTCTGCCATGTATGGTGGATTAAAGGTCGGTTCATTCAGAATGATTGAACTACTGTTTTCTCAGGGCGTATCGACTTTTATTACAAATGTAATTTTCTATGCAATCGTTACACTTCTTGCATACCATTTTCCATCAATAATTCCACTTATGGTTGGAACAATTATTCAGTGCTTTATTATTGGATTATGGATTATTACGGCGACCTACATTCACAGGTTTTTATTCCCACCACTTGATGTTCTTTTAATCTATGGAAATGATAATAAAGATTCATTTGTAGAAAAGGTTAAAACTAGAAGACATCAGTTTAAAATTAACGAATCAATATATGCAGAGGAGCCTATTTCTGAAATAACAGCTGCAGTAGACAGACATAAAGCTGTAATGCTTTGGGATGTGTCAGATGTTATGAGAAAGGATATTTTCAAATATTGTTATGAGCATTCTGTTGAGACGTATGTTATGCCAAAAATCATGGACATTATTTTAAGAGGTGCAACACCTGTTCATATTTTTGATACACCATTACTTCTTACAAAGAGCTCTCCTATTGAGTTTGAACAGCTGGCATTTAAGAGATTATTTGATATTATTTTAAGCCTTGTTCTTATCGTTGTATCATCACCATTTATGCTTATAACTGCGTTGTGCGTTAAATTATATGATGGTGGACATATCATTTATTCTCAGAAGAGACTTACAATTGATAATAAGGAATTTAATATTTATAAATTCAGAAGTATGAGAGAAGATGCTGAGTCGGATGGTGTAGCACGACTTGCCAGTGAAAAGGATGACAGAGTTACACCTATTGGAAAGGTTATTCGTAAAGTAAGACTTGATGAACTTCCACAGCTGTTTAATGTATTAGCTGGTTCTATGTCGTTTGTTGGACCACGTCCTGAAAGACCTGAGATTGCAGCAAAGTACATTGAAGATATGCCAGAGTTTGCATATAGAACAAAGGTAAAGGCTGGAATAACTGGATATGCTCAGGTATACGGAAAATATAATACCGTTCCATACGATAAGCTGAAGCTTGACTTATACTATATTGAAAACTTCTCTGTATGGATGGATATAAAGCTTGTAATTCTGACAGTAAGAACTTTATGTAAGTTTGATAGTACAGAAGGTGTAGCTAAGGGAAATATTACACCAATCGAGGCTGATAATGACAAATGATTTAGTTAGCGTGGTAATACCTGTCTATAATGCAGAAGCATGTATTGCTGATACTATAAGATCAATTAAATCACAGACATATAAAAATTTTGAAATAATACTAGTTGATGATGGATCAACAGATGATAGCGTTAACGTTATTAGTGAATTTTTATGTGAGAATATTCGCCTTATTACAGGAAAAGGTGGAAGTGCTGCTATTGCCAGAAACACTGGTATAGAAGAAGCAAAAGGAAGATATATAGCATTTCTTGATGCAGATGATTTATGGGATCCAGAGAAACTTGAAAAACAGCTCGCTTTTATGGAAAAGCATAACGCAGCATTTTCTTTCACAGGATATGAATTTGCGGATGAGTATGGAGTAAGCGTTAAAAAGCTTGTTCAGGTACCTTTAAAAATAAATTACAAACAGGCATTAAAGAATACAACAATTTTTACAAGTACTGTAATTTTTGATATGGATAAACTATCAAAGAGTCTTATTATGATGCCTAATGTAAAAAGTGAAGATACTGCCACATGGTGGAAAGTGTTAAAGACGGGCATTACAGCTTACGGTCTTAATGAAGGCCTCACACTTTATCGAAGATCAAGAGGTACTCTTTCATCTAATAAGATCGAAGCACTCAGAAGAATATGGAACCTTTATAGAAAAGTTGAAGGTTTATCTATTCCATATAGTGCAGTCTGCTTCTGTTTTTGGGCAGTAAGAGCAGTAATCAGGAGAATGTAATATAAATGAGCAGTTTGGAAGTCCTTCTCTCAGCAATGTATCTTGAGAGCGAAAAGTATATAGACGGACTTAATATTACAGGTGATGTCGTAGTAATCAACCAGTGCGATACTGAAAGTGAAGACATCATTAATCGTGATACTCAGAAAATCAAATATATATGTACAAAAGATCGTGGACTTAGTAAAAGTCGAAATATGGCAATAAATAATGCAGCTGCCGATATTTGTATATTATGCGATAATGATGTTGTATATCATGACAATTATAAAGAAATAATACTATCTGCATTTGATAAATATAAAGATGCAGATATTATTGTTTTTTACATTAAGAGAAAAGAAAAGCCCGTTCCAAATTTCCCTGAGGAAAAGAGGATGGGCTATTTGTCAGTTTTAAAGATTTTTTCACCAGAAATTGCATTCAGAAGGGAAAGCATTTCTGACATTAGGTTTAATGAAGATTTTGGAGCGGGATCTGGCAAGTATATTATGGGAGAAGAAAATATTTTTCTCTATGATGCTCTCAAAAAGAAAAAGAAAATATATTATGTACCAGCAGAAATTGCTGAATTAAAAGAAGTTAAATCAACGTGGTTTTCTGATTATGATGAAAAATTCTTTATTTCAAGAGGCGCAAATTATGCTGCCATGACAAAACTGTTTGCTCCACTTCTTTGTCTTCAGTTTGCCCTAAGAAAAAAGGCTTTATACAGCAAGAATTTAACGACCTCTCAGGCACTTAAATACATGAAAAATGGTCGAAGAGAGTATCTTAAAAAATAAAGGAAAAATTTATGAGAACATTTATTGTTGGAGACCACCTTACAGGAACTGGTCCAGCAAATGTTACAAAAGAATACATTAGATGTTTCCCAAAGGGTACCTTGTATCAGAAAAGAACGTCAAAGCTTGGCCGTGTTCCAGAATTATTTCTAAACATACTAAGATGTGATGTGATTCTTTTTTCGGGCTATTCTGCTCAAAATGTTCTTGGAATGAAAATTGCGAAGGCTTTAAACAAAAAGACAGCATACCTTGTTCATGGTGCTATTACTCTTGAAAATAAAATAAATAGTGCTGAAAATGAGACTCAGACAAGAGTTGAAGAAGAAACGCTTAAGAGAGCTGATTTATTGCTTGCAGTTTCATCTAAGTTTGCAGACTGGCTTAAGGAAACATATCCACAGTATAAAGATAAAATAAGCTACGTAACAAACGGTGTAGATTTTGATTATTTAAAATCTGTCAATGAAGGCTTTGATAATACATCAGTTGAAAGAAGGACGGATAGAATATTAAGTATTGGCGGTGGAATGCCAAGAAAGATGATTCTTAATATTTGTAAAGCGGTAGAAATAATTAACAAAGAAGCTGATAACAAGCTGACGTTAACTGTTATTGGAGCAGAAGGAAAAGACACCGATGCAATAAAGGCATATCCGTTTGTTGAGTATCTTGGACTGGTAGACGCGAAAAAGAAGGATGAGCTATTTAGAAGTTCGGCTCTATTTATACAGAATAGTTCTTTTGAAACATTTGGTCTTGCTGTATTTGAGTCGTTAATGTCAGGTTGCAGTATTTTAACGAGTCAGGTTGCAGGTGCTCTTGATTTACTTCCTAATGCAAAAGATGAAGATATAGTTAATGACTATAATTCAGAAACTGAAATAGCAGATAAAATAAAATATCTTCTTGATAATCCAAATCATGAACGTCTTAAATCACAGATTAATGAAAATGAGGCTACATGGGAATCAAGAACAAAGGAAATGTTAAATAAACTGTCAGAGTTAGTAAATGGGAAAGCTTAAATATTTATCAAAAAATATAGCATTATTTACGATAAGTAATTTCGTATCGAAAATACTTGTCTTTTTGCTTGTTCCATTTTACACAAATGTCCTCTCTACTTATGAATATGGTATTGCAGATATTCTTCAGGTAACATTACTTCTTCTTGTGCCAGCTTTTACAATAAACATTGGAGAAGCTGCACTTAGGTTTGGAATTGAGCATGAAGAAAAAAGAAGCAGTATATTTTATACAGGAATTAAATATGTTTTAAGAGCAGATGTGTTTACAGCGATTATATGTTTAATTGGAACATTCTTTGTAAACAGTGAAATAAAGAAATATTTATTATTTTTTATCGTTCTGTTTCTTGCAAACTCACTTTATGAGTTTTTAATACTATATTTTCAGGGAAGTGAGCTTGTAAATATTGTTGTTATTGGAAGTGTGTCATGTACATTATTTACAATACTTAGTAATTTGTATTTCCTTCTTGTATTAAAAATAGGCTTAAACGGGTATCTTATTTCACAAATAATAGCGTTTTCACTTGCTTCTGCCATAATGATTTTTATTGGAATAAAAGCAGAAGTAATTAAAAAGACAGAATATGATAAATCATTAGAAGTAGAGATGCTTACATATTCAAAGCCTATGATTGCATACTCAACAGCCAGTTGGATAAATAATGCAGTTGACAGATATTTTGTAGCATTTCTATGTGGTGCTGCAGTAAATGGTATTTATGGGGTAGCATACAAAATACCGGCAATACTTATGGTGTTCCAAAGAATTTTTGCTCAGGCCTGGCAGATGTCTGCTACAAAAGCTCATAAGGATGATAATTCTGATGAGTTCTTCTCAGGAATGTATACAGCTTATAACACATTCATGGTTGTTGGATGCTCTGCATTAATTTTATTTGTAAGGCTTGTTGCACTATTTCTTTTTAGAAAAGAATTTTATATTGCATGGAGACTTGTTCCACCTTTACTTATATCAGTTATTTTTGGTGCATTGACAGGTTTTCTTGGTTCAATATGTCTTGCACATAAAGACTCAAAATCAATGGGAGTTGCAACAGGAATTGGAGCATTAGTAAATGTTATTTTAAACCTAATTTTAATTCCGCAATATGAAGCTATGGGGGCATCTATTGCAACAGCAGTATCGTATTTTATTATGAGTGCTCTTGCATTAGCCTTTGTTAAAAAATATACAGATTTAAAAGTTACGGTTTTTAAAAATCTTGTAGGATATTTGTTAATTATTGCCCAGTCAATAATTATGATATTTGAAATAAGGTATGACTACTTTATTTGCGCTGGATTATTACTAGTAATATGCGCATTATACATAAAAGAAGTAAGGAGCTTTCTTGATTTATTAAAATTAAGAATGGCTGCAGGGGAGGTTAAAAATGTTTAAACTGGATTATTCACAGAAAATCAAAGTTCATTTTATGGGAATAGGTGGAATCAGCATGAGTGGTCTTGCTGAAATTCTTGCTGACAGAGGCTTTAGTGTGTCAGGATCAGACAGAGCACCTTCACCAATTACAACAGGACTTGAAGAAAAAGGAATAAAGGTTTATTACGGACAAAAGGCTGAGAACATTACAGATGATCTTGATCTTGTAGTATATACAGCGGCAATAAGTAACGATAATCCTGAACTTATGGCTGCAAAGGAAAAGGGTATAGAGTGTATTCCAAGAGCAGATATGCTTGGACAAATAATGAAAAACTACGAAATCCCTATAGCTGTTTCAGGTACACATGGAAAAACAACAACTACTTCTATGGTTACAACAATTCTTATGGAAGCAGAAAAGGATCCAACTATTACAGTAGGTGGAATGCTTGATGCCATTGGTGGAAATTTAAGAATAGGCCAGTCGGAAGTTTTTGTTACAGAAGCTTGCGAATATACAAATAGTTTCCTAAGCTTCTTCCCAAAAGTAAGTATTATTCTTAATGTTGAAGAAGATCATATGGATTTCTTTAAAGATATTAATGATATAAGAAATTCATTTACAAAATTTGCTAATTTATTACCTGAAGATGGCTTACTTGTAATTAATGCAGATATAGATAACTATAAAGAAATCGCTAAAGATGTTAGATGCAAGGTTGTATCATTTGGTAAATCAGAAGACGCAGATTATAAGGCTGAAAACGTAAGCTATAACGAGCTTGGATGTGGAAAATTTACGGTAGTAAGACCAAATGGTGAAAAGGTAAGCGTTGAGCTTTCTGTTCCAGGAGAGCACAATGTATCAAACGCGTTATCTGCAATTGCTGTTGCAGATTTCTTAGGCATTGATGATGAAACAATAAATAAGGGCTTTAAGAGATTCCACGGAGCAGACAGACGATTCCAGTTAAAAGGAAAAGTAGGTGATGTTACAGTTATTGACGATTATGCACATCATCCAACAGAAATAAAAGCTACATTATCTGCTGCAAAGAATTATCCTCATAAAAAACTGTATGTAGCATTCCAGCCTCATACATATACAAGAACTAAGGCGTTTTTTGAAGAATTTCAGGATGCATTGTCTCTTGCAGATACAGTTATTCTTGCAGATATATATGCTGCAAGAGAAAAAAATACAATTGGTATTTCTTCAAAAGATCTTGCTGATGCAATGGAAAAGAAGGGAATAGATGTTCATTATTTCCCATCTTTTGGTGAAATTATAGATTTTATTTTACAAAATTGTGAGCCTAACGATTTGTTGATAACTATGGGAGCCGGAGATATAGATAAAGTGGGCGATAGCTTGCTTGGGAAATAGGTTTTCCACTTATCCACAACTTTAAAAAAATTTTTTTAAACTGTGTGGAAATATTATAAGTAAACATAATATTATTTAACAAATCAGCAGTATCAAGGCATTTTGAAAATTGATAGTTTACAGAAAGTGTATAAGCAGTAATTAATCCACATTATCCACATTATCCACTTTATGCGAAAAGCCAGCATTTACGGGCTTTTCGGGTGTTTTGGAAGATTGAAATTTGTGTAAATTTTGTTATAATTCACTTTGTCGTTTTGTTGAAATATAGACGACCACCTCTTTATACAAATGAGGTTAAACACATTATGGTGGGTGAAGGTAATGGGTGAATTAACACTCTTGTCAGATTACTGTTTAGACACAACGGTACTGTCAAACATTTACATAGATGAATATATGGCTCAGAACAATGAGGCTCAGATAAAGATATATCTTTATCTTCTGAGAAATCTAAGCAGTGGAAAGGGCGTTTCAGTTTCCTCTATTGCAGATTTCTTTAACTACACAGTTCAGGATGTAGAAAGAGCTTTAAAGTATATGCAGAAGCAAGGCCTTATGAAGCTGGAAATATCTGAAAGCGATAATATAAGAGGAATCAGAATTCTTCCACTTACAAAGAAAGAGGTTATCGTGTTTAAGCAGAAGCCAGAAATTACAAAAGAGCAGATTTCAGATTTTGCAAAGAGACCAGAAATCAAAGAGCTTCTATTTGTTGCAGAACAGTATATCGGAAATACAATCAGTCCTGAAGATATACAGAGTCTTTATTACATCAATAATACACTTGGTCTTAATGAAGAGGTTATCGAATATCTTATTGAGTACAGTGTAGGCCTTAAGAAAAAGTCTTTTTCATTTATGAAAAAAGTTGCAGAAGACTGGGCTGATGCAGGTGTAACATGCGTTAAAGATGCTAAGAAGCTCACATATGACTGCCCAAAAGAAATACATGATATATTTGCTGCATTTGGGATTAAGGGTACAAATAGAAAGCCTCAGCCAGCTGAAATAAAATATGCGAAGCTCTGGATTAGAGAGTACGGATATTCAATGGACATCATTGAAAAAGCCTGCATAAGAACAGTTGAGAAGACTCATTCAGTAAGTTTTGAATATGCAGATGCAATCTTAAATGACTGGAAAGTAAAGGGTGTCAAACATCTTGCAGATGTTGAAAAGCTTGATGATGAATTTTTAAAACAGCGAGCTGCTAAAGAATTATCCAGAACAAAGGCATCAAAGAAAGAATCAGCTAATAATAAATTTAACGGATTCTCACAAAGAGAATACGATTTTGAAGAGCTTGAAAGAGAATTACTTAGGAAATAGGGTATAAAGATGGCACTTACTAAGGCGCAGTATAACGAAATAATGCGTAAGTATGAACAGAATAGAATAGATAACAGACATCTTCTAGATGAACATATAAGCGAAGTGTATGATCTAGTCCCTGAATACAAGGCTATAGATGACAGCATTTCTGAGCTCGCTATTTCTCTTGGTAAAAAGAGAATTCTAGGTGACAAATCCGCTCTTGATTCTCTATCAGAACAGATAGAAGAAAAGACTAAAAAGAAACAATCATTATTAAAAGAATTTGGATTTCCAGATGACTATCTTGATCCAATATATACATGTAAAGCTTGCAAGGACACTGGTTACGTTGATGGTAAACAGTGTACATGTCTTAAGCAAACTATTCTTCGTACATTATATGCACAGTCTAACATTGAAGATGTGCTTTTAAGAGAGAATTTTTCGACCCTTACATATGACTACTATAACGACTCTGAAATAGAGCAGATGAAATCAATCGTTGGTCAGTGTAAGGATTTTGTATGTAATTTTGACAATGAGTATAAAAACTTATTGATATATGGACGTCCAGGGGTAGGAAAAACCTTCCTTACAAACTGTATTGCAAAGGAACTTCTTGAGTCAGGACATTCGGTTATTTACTTTACATCATTCCAGATGTTTGATACACTTTCAAAGTACACGTTTTCCTATGATTCTCCTGAAGAAATCATGGAAATGCGAGAGGACATTTTTTCATGTGATCTATTGATAATAGATGACCTTGGAACTGAAAATACGAACTCTTTTGTGGCATCACAATTATTTCTTGTAATAAATGAAAGAGATATTCGTAGAAAATCTACTATCATATCCATGAATCTTTCTTTGTCAGAAATGTCAGAAAGATACTCAGAAAGAAGCTTATCCAGAATTATTGGTAAATATGATGCAATAAAGCCTGATATTCAGGATATCAGACTGAAGATGAAAAGGTTATAGATAGAAAGAGAGGCAGTTTTGTCATGAATAAGCACGACAAAAGAAATCTTGACAGTATACCTGTTGGTTCATTGCGTATGATTCCTCTAGAAGGATGCATGAGCCTTGGACAGAAGGTTGATAAGTACCTTGTTGGATGGAGAGAAGAGCGTGAAAATGAACATCAGAATTCATTAGCTTTTGCGGGATATCAGAGAGATTCATATATTCTTGATGCTAAAATATCCAGATTCGGAACTGGTGAAGCAAAGGGAACAATCAATGAATCTGTAAGAGGTACCGATCTTTATCTTTTAGTAGATGTTAGTAACTACTCTTTAACATATTCACTTTGTGGAGTAGAAAATCGTATGTCTCCTGATGACCATTATCAGGATTTAAAGAGAATAATTGCCGCTGTTGGTGGTAAGGCAAGAAGAATTACAGTTATAATGCCTTTCCTATATGAGAGCCGTCAGCATAAAAGAAGCGCAAGAGAATCTCTTGACTGTGCAATAGCACTTCAGGAACTTGTCAGAATGGGCGTTGATAATATCATTACATTTGATGCGCATGATGCCAGAGTTCAGAATGCTATTCCATTATCTGGATTTGAAACAATAAGACCAACATATCAGTTTGTTAAAGGTCTTTTAGGACATGTAGATGACCTTACAATAGATAGCGATCATATGATGATAATCAGCCCAGATGAAGGCGGTATGGAAAGAGCAATCTACATGGCTAACGTTCTTGGCCTTGATATGGGTATGTTCTATAAGAGAAGAGACTATACACAGATTGTAAATGGACGTAATCCTATTCTTTCTCATGAGTTTTTAGGCTCAGATGTTGAAGGTAAAGACGTCGTAGTTATGGATGATATGATTTCATCAGGTGAAAGCGTAATCGATGTATGCAGACAGCTGAAGAAACGTAACGCAGGAAGAATTTATATAGCATCAACATTTGGACTTTTCACAAACGGAATGGGAGTTTTTGATGAGGCATATAAAGAAGGTTTATTTGATAAGATTCTTACAACAAACCTTATTTATCAGTCACCAGAGCTTTTAAGCCGTGAGTACTATATAAGCTGTGATATGAGTAAGTATATTGCTTACATTATTGATACACTTAACCATGATTCATCAATTAGTGATCTTTTAGATCCAAATGATAGAATTCAGGAAGCAGTAAAAGCATATAAAGAAGCACAGAATAAATAATTATTAGGAGGTCATTTTAATGGCAAGCGAAATTAGAGATATTAACCTTTGGGAATCAGGTGAGAGAAAAATTGAATGGGTAAAGAGAAACTGTGATCTTCTCCGTACTCTTGAAGAAAGATTCTCAAAAGAAAAACCTTTTGCAGGAAAGAAAGTTGCCCTTTCTGTTCACCTTGAAGCAAAGACAGCATACCTTTGTAAGGTTTTAGCAGCAGGTGGAGCAGAAATGTATATAACAGGATCAAATCCTTTATCAACACAGGATGATGTTGCTGCAGCTCTTGTTCATGCTGGACTTGAAGTTCATGCATGGTATGACTGTACACCAGAAGAGTATGACAGACATATCAAGGCAGTTCTTACAGCTGGTCCTAACGTAATCATCGACGATGGTGGTGATCTTGTTCATATGATGCACACAGATGAGGATCTTAAGAAGCTCATTCCTAATGTAATTGGTGGATGTGAAGAAACAACAACAGGAATTTTAAGACTTATCGCAATGGATAGAGATAAAGAGCTTAAGTTCCCAATGGTTCTTGTAAATAATGCAATGTGTAAGCATTTCTTCGATAACAGATATGGTACAGGCCAGTCTGTATGGGATGGAATTAATCGTACAACAAACCTTATTGTTGCAGGAAAGAAAGTAGTAGTTGCAGGTTACGGATGGTGTGGTAAGGGTGTTGCCATGAGAGCTAAAGGCCTTGGCGCACAGGTTATTGTTACAGAAATTGATCCTGTAAAAGCTATTGAGGCTGTAATGGATGGATTTGAAGTAATGCCTATGATTGAAGCTGCAAAGATTGGTGATTTCTTCGTAACAGTAACAGGTTGTGAAAAAGTTATCGATGAAGATGACTTCATGGTAATGAAAGATGGTGCTATCCTTTGTAACGCTGGTCATTTCGATTGTGAAGTATATATGGCAGGCCTTCGTGAAATGGCTGTTGAGTCAAAGGAAATGCGTAAGAACATTATTGGATACAAATTATCAAACGGTAACTGGATTAATGTTCTCGGCGAAGGAAGACTTGTTAACCTTGCATGTGGTGATGGACATCCAGCTGAGATTATGGATATGTCATTTGCTATTCAGGCTCTTTCAGCATTATACCTTGTTGAAAACCAGGGTAAGGTTGATGGAATGATTATTAATGTTCCAGAAGAAGTTGATAGAAGTGTTGCTGAAATGAAGCTTGCATTCCTTGGAAAGAAGATTGATAAGCTTACACCAGAACAGGAAGCTTACCTTAATTCATCAGCAGTATAAAATAAAAATAATATATAGTTATATGAAACTCCCATCAGCAAATTGGCTGGTGGGAGTTTTATATTGCAAATAATATAAATTATTTAAAACAGAGCATTTATCTAATACTAGATATTTTTAGCGATTTAGTGTAGAAAAGCATTGAATTACATGCCCATAACACAATATATAGTGTCACAATGTTTTGGTATATTTTACCAAAAAGTATTCAATCTACTGCGATTATGTTGTTTATTTTTACAAGATAATATGATATAATTTCATCAGAGGTTGTGAAAACTTCTATTTTTGGACCGATTTCGGTCGATTAGTTGTCAAACTAACAAATTCTAGTAATGAGGTGAAGCACGTGATAAAGAAAGAAATGATCGCGATGTTACTTGCCGGCGGACAGGGTAGCCGTTTAGGTGTTTTAACATCAAAGGTAGCAAAACCTGCAGTGTCATTCGGAGGAAAGTATCGTATTATCGATTTCCCTTTAAGTAACTGTATTAATTCTGGTATTGATACAGTTGGTGTACTTACTCAGTATCGTCCATTAAGACTTAATGCACATATTGGTATTGGTATTTCATGGGATCTTGATAGAAATGAAGGTGGCGTTACAGTTCTTCCTCCATACGAAAAGAGTACAAACAGCGAATGGTATACAGGTACAGCCAATGCTATTTTGCAGAACATTGATTTTATGGATATGTACAACCCTGATTATGTGTTAATTCTTTCAGGTGACCATATTTATAAAATGGATTATGAGGTAATGCTTGACTTCCATAAGTCAAATAATGCTGATGTTACAATCGCAGCAATGCCTGTTCCTTTTGAAGAGGCAAAGCGTTTTGGTATTCTTATTACTGATGATGACAGACGTATTACAGAATTTGAAGAGAAGCCAGAAAATCCTCGTTCAAATCTTGCATCAATGGGTATTTACATATTCAACTGGAAGATTTTAAGAGAAGCTCTTATAGCGAATAAGGATCAGCCAGCTCTTGATTTTGGTAAACATATTATTCCTTACTGTCACGATGATGGAAAGGGAAGAACATATGCCTACGAATTTAATGGTTACTGGAAAGACGTAGGAACTCTCAATTCATATTGGGAAGCAAACATGGAGCTTATTGATATAGTTCCTGAATTTAATCTTTATGAAGAGTACTGGAAAATTTACACACGTAATTCTACTCTTCCACCCCAGTATTTATCTGGTGACAGTATAGTTGAAAAGAGTATCATTGGAGAAGGTACTAGCATATATGGAAAAGTTTTCAATTCCGTCATTGGCTGTAATGTCACCATTGAAGAAGGGGTTGAAGTTCATGATTCAATAATCATGGACAACACGACAATTAAGAAAAATAGTGTAATCAATAAGTCAATAATTGCTGAAGATGTTGAAATTGGAGAGGGCGTTGTTCTAGGTACTGGAGACGAAGTTCCAAACGAGACACATCCACATATCTATTCACACGGTATTGTTACTATTGGTGAAAGAAGTGTGATTCCTGCTGGAATTTCAATTGGAAAGAACAGCATGGTATTTGGCGTTACAACTGCCGCTGATTATGAAAACAATGCACTTGGAAGCGGTAAAACTTTGAATAAGGTGGGTGAAGACGATTGAGAGCTATCGGAATTATTTTAGCAGGTGGTAATAATTACAGAATGAGAGAGCTTTCACAGAAGAGAGCAATCGCTGCAATGCCTATCGCCGGAAGCTACAGAAGTATCGATTTTGCACTGAGTAACATGACAAATTCTCGTATTACACGTGTTGGTGTACTTACTCAGTTTAATGCCAGAAGCCTTAATGAGCATCTTAGCTCATCAAAATGGTGGAACTTTGGACGTAAACAGGGTGGATTGTATGTATTCAATCCTACAGTTACGAATGACAATGGTTTCTGGTACAGAGGAACAGCTGATTCAATTTATCAGAATATAGGATTCCTCAAAGAAAGCCATGAGCCATATGTAGTAATTGCATCAGGTGATGCTGTTTACAAACTTGATTATGGTAAAGTTCTTGAATATCACATTGATAAGAAGGCTGACATTACAGTTGTTTGTACAGACGTTGTCACAAATAATGATGGTGGTAGATACGGAATTATAAAAATGAATGATGATTGCCGTATTGAAGAATTTGATGAGAAGCCTATGGTAGCTCGTACAAATACTGTTTCATGTGGTATTTACGTTATCAGAAGAAGACAGCTTATCGAGCTCATTGAAAAGTGTGCAGAAGAAGATCGTTTTGATTTTGTTAGAGACGTAATAATCAGATATAAAGATACAAAGAAGATATATGGATACCGTATGAAGGACTATTGGTCAAACATTGCATCTGTTGAAGATTATTACAAGACAAATATGGATTTCCTTAAACCAGATGTTCGTAATTATTTCTATAAGGAATATCCAGCAATCTACTCAAAGGTTGATGATCTTCCACCAGCAAAATACAATTACGGTTCAAACGTTAAGAACAGCTTGATCTCTAGTGGATCTATAATAAATGGTACAGTTGAAGATTCAATCCTGTTCAAGAAAGTATTTGTTGGAAATAATTGTACAATCAAGAATTCAATTATTTTAAATGATGTTTACATTGGAGATAATACTACGATTGAAAACTGTATCGTAGAAAGCAGAGGAACAATAAGAGCTAATTCATTCTTTAAGGGTGAAGACGGAGTTAAGGTTGTTCTTGAGCAAAACGAACGATACGTTTTCTAAATCGTCAATAAAACAGAAGGTATTGGGTTATAGAAAAGGGAGTGCACTTATGTGTGCTCTCTTTCTTTGAATTATCATAAGGTGTCACTGAAAGTGACGGATGCCTTATGATGCCTGAACGGCGAGTGTATTCAAAAGAACACTGTTAAGTGTTCTTTCTTAATGTATATATTCTATGTTAAAATAACTGATAGATTGTTTAAAAGAGGATGAAAAATGTATATTATTGCAGGACTTGGAAATCCAAAACCAGAATATAGAAACACACGCCATAACATTGGCTTTGATGTTATTGATGTGCTGGCGGACAAATACAATATAGATGTTACGACAATTAAACATAAAGCTCTTACAGGAAAAGGAATTATTGAAGGTAACAAATGTATACTTGTTAAACCTCAGACATATATGAATTTAAGTGGCGAAAGTTTAATTGATGTTTGCCAGTATTATAAAATAGATGTTGAAACTGAGCTTATAGTTATATATGATGATATAGCTCTTGATGTAGGTGCCATTAGGGTTAGAAAAAAAGGTAGCGCTGGTGGACACAATGGAATGAAGAGTATCATCCAGAATCTTTCAACAGAGAATTTTATGCGAATCAGAATGGGAGTAGGTGAAAAACCGAAAGGGTATGATTTGGCAGATTATGTCCTTGGACATTTTACTAATCAGGAAAGAGATCTTATGGATAAAGCTTCTATTACAGCGACAGAGGCAATAAAGGTAATTATGTCTGATGGGATAGATAAGGCTATGGGAGCCTATAATAAAAAGAATGAATGCACTGACAACTCCACTGACAGAGCTTGAAAGTATTAGTCAGACTCTTAAGGAACTTAAGTCATCTGGAATAGTAGAAATAAACGGATTTTCAGATGCAGCAAAACTTCACACAGCACATACACTTAGCGATGGTTTTACTCATAAAATCATCGTTACTTTTAGTGAGCAAAGAGCAAAAGAAATTTGTGAAGAATATGCATTCTATGATAAAAATGTTTATTTATATCCTGCAAGAGATCTTATTTTCTATCAGGCAGACATTCATGGAAACCTTCTTACAAAGGATCGTCTTAAAGTTTTAAAAGCGATAATTAATAATGAACCATCAACAATAGTTACTACTTTTGATGGACTTATGAATAAAGTCGTTCCTGTTGAAAAAATAGCTGAACATATAGTTACAATAAAATCAAGTGACAGCATTGATATAGCAAAATTAACAAAACAGCTTATTTCTCTTGGATACGAAAGAAGCTATCAGGTTGAAACAGAAGGACAGTTCTCTATAAGAGGCGGAATTATTGATATATTCCCATTAACTGATGAAAATCCTATTCGTATTGAGCTATGGGGAGATGATATAGACTCTATTAGAAGTTTCGATATAAGTACCCAGAGATCATTAAATAAGCTTGATGAAATTGTTATTTTTCCTGCGACAGAAACAGTTCTTACAGAGGACGAAATAGAATCTGGCATAAAGAAAATTGATAAAGAGTGCAAAAGAATAACAGAAAAATTTAGAAAAGAATTTCTGACAGAAGAAGCATATAGATTATCAGAATCAGTGAGACAATTTAAGGAGGCGTTAAATAATCGCTCATCCTTTGATTGTAATATTGATTCATATATAAATTATTTTTATGAGAAACAGGTTTCATTAATTGAATATTTTAATGCAAATGACAGCCTGTTCATACTTGATGAGCCAGGCAGACTTTCAGAGCTTGGAAAGGCTATTCAGCTTGAATTTTCAGAAAGTATGGAAGGAAGACTTAAAAAGGGTTACATTTTGTCAGGGGCAGCAGACCTTTTGTACTCATGTAGTGAAACATTTGCAAGGCTATCGCTTGTAAAATGTGTTGCTGTTTCATCTCTTCCAGTACGTAAAAGTGTTTACAAAACAAAGGCTGTATATTCTATTGTTACGAAACCAGTAAGCTCTTATAACAATAGTTTTGAAGCGCTAATAAAAGATTTAAAAAGATACAAGAAAAATAAATATAAAGTTGTACTTGTCTCTCCATCGAGAACAAGAGCAGCAAGACTAGCAGCAGATTTATGTGATGAAGAAATAAATGCGTATTTTACAGATGATCTATCAAAAGAAATAGCACCATCATCTGTAATGGTTATTTATGGACGAATTAAGCAGGGATTTGAGTACCCTATGCTTAATATGGTGTTCATTTCTGAAAGTGATATTTTTGGTGTCCAGAAAAAGAAGAAAAAGCACAGATTAAAGGTTTATGATGGCACAAAAATAAAAAGCATGAATGAACTTTCTGTGGGCGATTATGTCGTGCATGAAAGCCATGGACTTGGAATTTACCAGGGTATTGAACAGGTTACCGTAGATAAAGTTACAAAGGATTATATGAAGATTTCATATAAAGATGGAGGTAACTTATTTATCCCTGCAACTGCACTTGATGCCATACAGAAATACGCTTCAAAGGAAGGCTCTACTCCTAAAATAAATAAGCTTGGTGGAAAAGAATGGGAACAGACAAAATCCAAGGTTAAGCTTGCTGTTGAAGAAATAGCAAATGATCTTGTAGAACTGTATGCAAAACGTCAGCAAAGTAATGGATACGTGTATGGAAAAGATACAGTATGGCAGACAGAGTTTGAAGAACTATTTCCATTTGAAGAAACAGATGATCAGCTTGTTGCTATTAACGACACGAAAAGAGATATGGAGTCCACTAAAATTATGGACCGTCTCATTTGTGGAGATGTTGGATATGGTAAGACAGAAATTGCAATAAGAGCTGCATTTAAGGCTGTGCAGGAAGGAAAGCAGGTAGTATATCTTGTACCTACAACAATTCTTGCAGAACAGCACTACAATACTTTTTCTGAAAGAATGAGAAATTTCCCTGTAAAGGTTGATTTGCTTTGCAGATTCAGAAGCAAAAAGGAACAGTCAGAGACAATTTCAAACTTAAAGAAGGGTCTTGTAGATATAGTTATAGGAACTCACAGACTTTTATCAAAAGATGTTGAATATAAAGATTTAGGGCTTCTTATAATTGACGAAGAGCAGAGATTTGGTGTAGCTCATAAAGAAAAAATAAAAAAACTTAAAGAAAATATAGATGTTCTGACGTTAACTGCCACACCTATTCCAAGAACTCTTCATATGAGCCTAATCGGTGTAAGAGATATGAGTGTACTGGAGGAGGCTCCACAGGACAGAATGCCTATTCAGACATTTGTAATGGAATACAATGAAGAACTTGTTAGAGAAGCAATCAATCGTGAGCTTTCAAGAGGTGGTCAGGTATTCTATGTATACAATAAAGTTAAAACAATAGCTGATATGACCGCAAAAATTCAGGCTCTTGTACCTGAGGCTTCAGTGGCATATGCTCATGGTCAGATGAATGAACAGGAACTGGAAGATATAATGTATCAGTTTATTAATGGAGAAGTAGATGTCTTGATTTCTACAACTATTATTGAAACTGGTCTTGATATTCCAAACGTTAATACAATGATTATTCACGATTCAGATCAAATGGGATTATCACAGCTATATCAGCTTAGGGGACGTGTTGGAAGATCAAATAGAACTGCCTACGCATTCCTTATGTATAAAAGAGATAAGCTTCTTAATGAAACGGCTGAAAAGAGATTAGCAGCAATTAGAGACTTTACTGAGCTTGGATCTGGCTTCAAAATTGCTATGAGAGATCTTGAAATAAGAGGTGCAGGAAACATTCTTGGCAATAGACAAAGTGGCCATATGGCAGCAGTTGGATACGATCTGTACTGCAAGATGCTTAATGAAGCTGTAAATGAGAAGAAAGGTATTAAACAGGAGGCTTCATTTACACCGGTAATAGAAATAGATGTTGATGCTTTCATACCAGACATCTATATAACTAATGAGCACCAGAAGCTTGATATATATAAGAGAATTTCAGCAATAGAGTCGCTTTCTGAAAAAGAAGATATGATAGATGAGCTTACAGATCGTTTTGGCTCTCTTCCTAAATCAGTAATGAACCTTCTTGATATTGCTTATCTCAGGGCACTTTGCAAGGAAAGCTATATTACAGAAGTTAAGGGCGAAAACGGAATAGTTAAGCTTTCAATATACGAAGATGCAAAGTATGATGTGCCTAAAATTGGTCCATATATCGCATCCTATAAAGGAAATTTGGCACTTAAGGCAGTAGCAAAACCTTATTTTGTATATAGAATGCCAAGAGGACAGAGCTCGGGTGAAGCTGAGCTTGAAAGAATGCTTGCATTCGTTCCAGAGATAAAAGAAAAAATAGGGCAAAGTTAAAGCGCAAGAAATGTTGAAAAAACGTGTAAACACACAATATATTGGACTTGACGCTTAATAATTTCACGTGTAAAATTTTAATGATGCAGTTTCAGGGATTATAGAAACGGCGAATTAATAAAAATAATGAAAGGATGTATTAAAAATGGCATTAGTTTCAACAAAAGAAATGTTTGAGAAAGCTTACAATGGCGGATATGCTATCGGTGCTTTCAACGTAAACAACATGGAAATCGTTCAGGGTATTACAGAAGCTGCTGGCGAACTTAAGAGCCCAGTTATTCTTCAGGTTTCTAAGGGTGCTAGAGCATACGCTAACCACAAGTATCTTGTAAAGATGGTAGAAGCAGCAGTTGAGGAGAATCCAGAAATCCCAATAGCTCTTCACTTAGATCATGGTGATAGCTTCGAGCTTTGTAAGTCATGTATCGATGGTGGTTTCACATCAGTTATGATTGATGCTTCTTCAAAGTCATTCGAAGACAACATCGCTTTAACAAAGCAGGTTGTTGAATATGCTCACGCTCATGGTGTAGTAGTAGAGGCTGAGCTTGGAACACTTGCTGGTGTAGAAGATGAAGTATGTGTAGAAGCTGGTAACGAGTCATACACAAAGCCAGAAGAGGTTGAAGAGTTCGTTGATAAGACAGGTTGTGATTCACTTGCAATTGCTATCGGAACATCACATGGTGCATACAAGTTCACAGCTGCTCAGTGTACAAGAAATGAGCAGGGTATCCTTGTTCCACCTCCACTTCGTTTTGATGTACTTCATGGCGTAATTGAGAAACTTCCAGGTTTCCCAATCGTTCTTCACGGTTCATCATCAGTTCCACAGGAATTCGTTAAGATGGTTAACGAGTTTGGTGGTAACATGCCAGATGCTATCGGTATTCCAGAAGAACAGCTTCGTGAAGCTGCTAAGCTTGCTGTATGTAAGATCAATATCGACTCAGATATC